>NZ_LWEJ01000005.1:0-11591 GCF_001635525.1 Alcanivorax sp. HI0007 | reverse complement strand
CTCCGCTGGCGGATGTGCTCGGGCCGTTCTTGCTACAGCTTCCCGCAGCTTTCGGGCCGGAGCGATTGGAGGATTTGTGGCGCTTTGTGGAGGCGCTGCCGGCACCGTTCGCTTGCACGGTAGAAGTGCGTCACCGGGATTTCTTCGCCAAGGGCGAGGCGGAGAGGGCGCTCAATCGCGGCCTGCGCGAGCGCAATCTGGCCCGGGTCTGTTTTGATAGCCGGGCGTTGTTTGCCGCCAGCGCGGAGGATGCTGCCACACGAGAGGCTCAGCGCAAGAAGCCCCGCCTGCCAGTGCATGTGCTGCCCGGTGACGCGTCGCCGGTGATTCGTTACGTCGGGCATCCGGAGCTGCAGGCCAACCGGGCGTTTCTTGCGCCCTGGGTGGAACGGGTAGCGAACTGGATAGCGGCGGGGGAGGGCCCTTACGTTTTCATACACATGCCGGACAACGGTGATGCGCTGGTTCTGGCGGCATTGTGGCACGGCATGCTGATGGAACGTTTGCCGGGGCTGGCACCGTTGGCGTTGGGGAGGCAGGTGAAGCAGCCAGGGTTGTTCTGAGACGGTGTTGCGAGTTGCGAGAAACGAGTTTCGAACAGCAAAACCGTGACAGGGTTTCGTTACTCGTTACTCGCGTCTCGTCACTGTCTCTTAATTCAGCGCGATCAGCGTGTCGTCACGACGGCGGCTGTTTTCCGCCCATACCAGCAAATCATAGTAGCGGCGGATGTGGCGGACGTAGATCACTGCCTGGCCACCACGGGCATTGCCGTAGCGCAGCTGGTCGGCGTAGGCCGGGTTGGCCAGCATGGGGAGGCGTTGCTTCACATCCTGCCAGTTGTCCGGGTTGCCGCCTTGTTTTTCCGTCAGCACGCGCGCGTCTTCCAGGTGACCGAAGCCCACGTTGTAAGCGGCCAGGGCCATCCAGGTGCGGCTCGGTTCCGGGATGCGCGCAGGGATGCGTTCGTGGGTGTGACGCAGGTAGTCGGCGCCGGCCAGAATGCTCTGGGCCGGGTCGGTACGATCACTGATACCCATCTGGCGCGCGGTGTCGTTGGTCAACATCATCAGACCCTTCACCCCGGTGGGGGAGATGGCACCGGGATCCCACAGGGATTCCTGGTAGGCCAGGGCCGCCAGCAGGCGCCAGTCGAAACCGCTGTTGTCTTCCGCCTGACGGAACAGTTCCTCGTAGCGGGGCAGACGGTCTTCCAGATGGCGCATGAAGCTGCGGGCTGCATACAGGTTGAACTGTTCCACATGGCCGTAGAAACGGTCTTCCAGCTTGGCGGTGGTGCCGTTGGCCTTGGCCTGGGTCAGGTAGCGCTGGGCGGCCAGATACAGGCTCTGGTCATCCTTGGGGCTGAAAGCCCAGGCCAGGGGCATATCAGTGGCGGCGGTATAGTCGGCAATCAGCTCCGGCCACAGGGCGCGCTGCAGGGAGTAGCTGTTGGAGTGAATCAGGGTGTAATCCACCTGACCGTCCTCCACCAGGGCCATCAGTTGTTCCGGGTTGGCGTCTTCCACTTCCTGGAATGCCAGGCCCGGATTTTCCAGCTGCGCCTTGACCAGCAGCTCTGCGTGGCTGGAGCCGGCAGCGACGGCCACACGTTTACCGGCCAGGTCTTCCAGATCCCGGATGCGCGGAGTGTCCAGACGGCGCACCACCAGAGCGTCCACTTTCTGGTAATCCGTGGTGAAGCGCAGGCTTTCGCTGCGCTCTGCGGTGGCTACCAGGCCGGCCGCTGCCATATCGGCAGTACCTTTGCGAATGGCATAACGAATATAGGAAGGGTCGTCGGATTCCAGCATCCGCAGCTCGACCCCCAGGCTGTCAGCAAAGCCTTTGGCCAGCTCGTATTCCATGCCGGTATAGCCGTGCTGGTCCTGATAGTAGGTGGTGTTGGACGAACGGGTCATCACCACCAGCTCACCGCGGGTCATGACCCGTTCCATGGCGGTAGGGGTGGGACGCATGGCCAGCATCATGCCGATAACGCCGAACAGGGCCAGCGAAGCCAGGAGATGCTTAGTATGTCGAAAGAAAACCGTCATCCTTGGTGTACCTCTGTCAGGTTGTCCAGACAGGTCGATACTGCTTACCGCCGACCGGTTGGGGATTGTTTGATCCCCTGCCTGTGATCTATATCACGTCAAAGTGGCGCAACTCTATCAGTGGCAAATGGCTGTTATGTAACGCTTTGTCGAACAATTGAGCGTTTTATGCACAAATGCGACAAGTCCGGAAGAGAGCATTAAATTGCGTATAAGGCAGGTGTCGTAGGCGATTTTTCCTCGCGGTAAGACAAGGCTGCACTGGATGGAAATTGGCGGTGTGCGGAGGCTGCGAGCGGCGGTCAAATCCCGTATCATTGCTGCCCTACTCTCCACCCCCACTGGTAATCATATAAGGCGCACTATGCTGATCCTCTCCGGAAGCCCGGCCCTGTCCGCATTTCGTAAGGAAAAACTGCTGGAGTCCCTGACGGGCATTTCTGCGATCTCTGCCCGTTACGTGCATTTCGTGGCGCTCAAGTCGCCCCTCAGTAATGAGCAGCAACAGGTGCTGGAAGGGCTGTTGCAGTACGGCCCCAGCCTGGAAGAGGATGATGTGGAGGGGCAGCGTTTTGTGGTGGTGCCGCGCCCGGGCACCATTTCGCCCTGGTCATCCAAGGCCACGGATATCTGTCACAACGCCGGCCTGACTCAGGTAGAGCGGGTGGAGCGGGGCATCGAATACCGGCTGGCTGGCGAGGGTGACCGGTCTGTCCTGGCGCCGGCCCTGCATGACCGCATGGTGGAAGTGGTGCTGGCGGAACTGGAAGACGCTGAAGCCCTGTTCTCCCATCACACCCCCCGCGAACTGACCACGGTGGATGTGATCGGCGGCGGGCGCGACGCCCTGGAAACCGCCAACCGCGAGCTGGGCCTGGCGCTGGCCGAGGATGAAATCGACTACCTGGTGGAGCGTTTCACGGCGCTGGGCCGTAATCCCTCCGATGCAGAACTGATGATGTTCGCCCAGGCCAACTCCGAGCATTGCCGCCACAAGATTTTCAATGCGGACTGGACCATCGATGGTGAGGAACAGGATCTGAGCCTGTTCGGCATGATCCGCAACACCTACAACCATGCCCCGGAAGGGGTGCTGAGTGCCTACAAGGACAATGCCTCGGTGGTTGCCGGTCCGGTGGCCGATCGCTTCTTCCCGGCACCGGGCAGTGCCGAGTACCAGTTCGTCAACGAGCCGGTACACCTGCTGATGAAGGTGGAAACCCACAACCATCCCACCGCCATTGCGCCCCATCCGGGCGCGGCCACCGGCTCCGGCGGTGAGATCCGTGATGAGGGTGCCACCGGCCGTGGCTCCAAACCCAAGGCGGGCCTGAACGGTTTCTCCGTTTCCAACCTGAATATTCCCGGTTTCGAGCAGCCCTGGGAAACGCCCTATGGCAAGCCCGGCCGTATTGCCTCGGCACTGGACATCATGATTGAAGGCCCCATCGGTGCGGCGGCCTTCAACAACGAATTCGGTCGCCCCAACCTGTGTGGCTACTTCCGCACCCTGGAAATCCAGGCCCCGGGCGTGAACGGTGATGAAGTGCGCGGCTACCACAAGCCGATCATGATCGCCGGTGGCCTGGGCAACATCCGCGACGGCCATGTGGAAAAGAACCCGATTCCCGCCGGCGCCAAGATCATCGTGCTGGGTGGCCCGGCCATGCTGATCGGCCTGGGTGGTGGTGCGGCCAGTTCCATGGCTTCTGGTGAGTCCGACGAAACCCTGGATTTTGCTTCCGTGCAGCGGGACAACCCGGAAATCGAACGTCGGGTACAGGAAGTGATCGACCGCTGCTGGGCAGAAGGCGACAACAATCCCATCGTCTCCATCCACGATGTGGGCGCCGGCGGTCTGTCCAACGCCCTGCCGGAGCTGGTCCACGACCACGATATGGGCGCCAGACTGGAACTGCGTGAAATCCCCAGCTCCGAGCCCGGCATGAGCCCGGTGGAGATCTGGTGTAACGAAGCCCAGGAGCGCTATGTGCTGGCAGTAATGCCGGAGGACATCGAGCGCTTTGATGCTATCTGCCAGCGCGAGCGCACCCCTTACGCAGTCCTCGGTGAAGCCACCAGCGAAGAGCATCTGACGGTCAGTGATGAACACTTCGGCAAGGCGCCGGTGGATCTGCCCATGGACCTGCTGTTCGGCAAGCCGCCGAAAATGCAGCGTAGCTTTGACCGGGAAGACTTCCTGCGCCAGACCTTCACCACCAAGGGCATTGATCTGAAAGAGGCCAGCGAGCGCGTGCTGCGCCTGCCCACGGTGGCGTCGAAAAGTTTCCTGATTACCATCGGTGATCGCTCCATCACCGGTCTGGTCCATCGTGATCAGATGGTGGGCCCCTGGCAGGTGCCGGTGGCCGATTGCGCGGTGACCGCCACGGGTTTCAATCAACGCACCGGTGAAGCCATGGCCATGGGCGAGCGAACCCCGGTGGCCCTGGTGGACGCAGCGGCCTCCGGTCGCATGGCCGTGGCGGAATCCATCACCAACATCGCCAGCGCCCATATCGGTGATCTGGGCCAGATTCGCCTGTCCGCCAACTGGATGGCCGCTGCCGGTCACCCGGGCGAGGACCAGGCCTTGTTCGATACCGTGAAAACCGTGGGCATGGAATTGTGTCCGCAGCTGGGTATTGCCATTCCGGTGGGCAAGGACTCCCTGTCCATGCGCACCGTGTGGAACGACAAGGGTATCGACAAGAGTGTCACCGCGCCTCTGTCCCTGGTGATCTCCGCGTTTTCCGGTGTCACCGACATTGATCTGACCGTGACCCCGGAACTGAAAACCGGTGTGGACAGCGAACTGCTGCTGGTGGACCTGGGCCGTGGCCAGAACCGCCTGGCAGGCTCCGCCCTGGCTCAGGTATTCGGCAAGGTGGGCGATGTGCCGCCGGACCTGGACGATGCCAAGGATCTGATCGCCTTCTTCGAGGTGACCCAGCAACTGCTGGCCGAGCGCAAGTTGCTGGCCTACCACGACCGTTCCGACGGCGGTCTGTTTACCACCCTGGTGGAAATGGCCTTTGCCGGTCGTACCGGCCTGGATATCAGTCTGGATCATATTGCCGGTGATAACCCGGAAGCGGTGGCCGCCTTGTTTGCCGAGGAGCTGGGTGCGGTACTGCAGATCAGCCCGGCCCATCGTCAGGAAATCCTGGCACGCTATGCAGAAGCCGGCCTGAGCCAGTGTGTGCATGTACTGGGTCATCCGGACGGTGATGATGTGATTCGCCTGCGTCTGGGCGGCGGTATCCTGCTGGAAACCCCGCGCCGGGAACTGCAGCGCACCTGGGCGGAAACCAGCTACCAGATCCAGTCCCTGCGCGATAACCCGGATTGCGCCCGTCAGGAATTCGAGGCCATCCCGGACAACAACAATCCGGGCCTGAATGTACGCCTGACCTTTGACATGACCGAGAACCCGGCGGCGCCTTTCATCAACACTGGCGCAAAACCGAAGATGGCGATCCTGCGCGAGCAGGGCGTCAACGGTCAGACCGAAATGGCGGCCGCTTTCGACCGGGTCGGCTTCTCTGCCATCGACGTGCACATGAGCGACCTGCTGGCAGGGCGAGTGCAGCTGGATGACTTCAAGGGACTGGTGGCCTGTGGCGGTTTCTCCTACGGGGATGTGCTGGGTGCTGGCGGTGGCTGGGCCAAGACCGTGCTCTATAACCCGGAGCTGCGCGAAGCCTTCAATCGGTTCTTCTTCCGCGAAGACACCTTTGCGCTGGGTGTGTGTAACGGCTGTCAGATGCTGTCCCACCTGAAGGACCTGATTCCCGGTGCCGAACACTGGCCGCGCTTTGTGCGCAACCTGTCCGAGCAGTTCGAGGCACGGACTTCCCTGGTGGAAATCCAGGATTCCCCGTCCATCCTGCTCAAGGACATGGCCGGTACCCGTATCCCCATTGCCGTGGCCCATGGCGAAGGCCGGGTGGAGTTGGGTGATGATGCGCTCAATCGCAATATCGAGCAGCGTCTGGTGGCCCTGCGTTATGTGAATGGTCAGGGCAACCCGGCGGAACAGTACCCGGCAAACCCCAACGGCTCACCCCAGGGCGTTACCGGTTTCACCACCAGCGACGGCCGCGTCACCATCATGATGCCGCACCCGGAGCGGGTGTTCCGTGTCCTGCAGAACAGCTGGATCCCGGACGACTGGCGGGGCCACGAGAACGGCCCCTGGCTGCGGATGTTTGCCAATGCGCGGAAGTGGGTCGGTTAAAAGGCAATTAATAATTAATAGTGAATAATTAATAGCTAAGATAAAAAATGGAAGACTGGGGCGGGAACGGCTTGGCTGTTTCCGCCTTTTTTATGTCCTTTTATGAGCTTGAGCTACAGAGTGTTTCCCCTCAGAATCAAACGATTGTTTGAATCTTTCCGTTATTAATTATTCATTATTAACTATTCATTGGTGTCCTGTGTCTGAAAAAACCTTCGGGCCTTTCGAATTGCAAAAGGCCTACAACAACGAGCCTGTGCCGGCGGATTTTATTGAGCGCCGGCGTATCAGTGCGGCCATGCAGACCCTGGCGGAGCGGCTGATCCGGGCGGAGGGGGATATCGACACGCTCAGTGGCTGGGCGGATCAGCTGGAAACGCTGGTGGCAACAGTGGGGGAACCGGCTCGACGCGACACCCGGGCCGCCAACCGTAAGCTGTTCACCGGCTCGGCCACCACCGAGGATATCTTCCACATGATGGATTACGATCCGGTGGGTGGGCCTTCCAACCCCATTGCCCCCCAGGTGGAATGGTTGCAGGAAGACCAGAACGGTATCGAAGGCGCCCTGCGCCTGGGCCTGCAATACCAGGGTCCGCCGGGGCGGGTGCATGGTGGTGTGATTGCCTGGCTGCTGGACGCGGCCCTGTCCCGCGCCTTGCATGCGGCCTTCCGGTTGGGCGTCACCGGTACCCTGAATATTCGTTATCTGGCAGCCACTCCCATCGAAGACAGCATCCATTGCCGGGCCCGGATCACTGGCCAGGAAGGGCGAAAGATCTTTGTGGAAGGGGGCATCTGGCACGGTGACACCCAGACGGTCAGCGCGGAAGGCATCTGGCTCACACCGAAGAGTCTGGGGTGACCATGAGCGAGCAACGCTATCACTTCCGCGACATTCTCGTGGCGGAAACCCCGGCGCCTTCGACTCGGGCTCTACTACACCGGGAGCTGGGCCAGGAGCTGGTCGGGCTGACCGAGCAGGTGCTGCGCCTGGATGCCCCGGACGACAAGCTGCACGAGTACATCGAACACATCCGTCAGCTGCGTACGGACCTGGCCCAGTATGGCCAGCGGGACTATAACGGCATTCTACAGCGGCTGTTGGCGGGAGAAGGCTCCGCGGATGATGTGACCGATCTGGTGGATTTCGAGATCCTCACCGGCAAGGCCTCCCCCATGTCACCACCGCTGGAGTTGTGGCTGGACGGGGACCGGGTCCGGGGCCGGGCCACGTTCGGCCTGGCTTTCCAGGGCCCACCGGGGCGGGTACACGGTGGTGTCCTGTCCCTGGCGCTGGATATGCTGATGGCGAAAAGCCAGGATTTCGTGAAACAGATCGGTATGACCGGTACGCTCAATATTCGTTATCTTGCCGGCACCCCCATCAATACGCCGGTGGACTTCGAGGCCAGGCTGGTCACCCTGGAACGGCGCAAGCTGCGTTGTGAAGGCAGTGTCTGGGTCAATGGCCAGCAGACGGTCGCCGCCGAAGGTATCTGGATTTCTGCCCACGGCGATTACGCTCTCAAGCCGGAGTTTGCCGAGTTACACGGTGAAAGTTAAAAGTTGAAAGTTACCAAGCGCGGGCGAGGCCGCTGGCAATAAGCACATCCCTTGCCCAGGATTCTGGCTCAACCCGGGCAGCGCGGAGAAAGTCGCTTTCTCTTTGGCTTCCCTCTGTTCGCGCGTTGCAACTTTTAACTTTCACCTTGCAACTGAACTCTAAGCCCTCTGTGGCAACAATCCGTTTTACCGAGCTGCGAGCGACAATGACAAGGAGGCCAGCCCCATGGACGAGCTGTATTACAAACTGTGCTTTTACGTGCCCACCAGTCATGTGGAGCAGGTGAAGAACGCCATTTTCGAAGCCGGCGCCGGGCACATGGGCGATTATGATGCCTGCTGCTTCCAGACCCTGGGGCAGGGCCAGTTCCGCCCCCTGGAAGGCAGCAATCCCTATATCGGTGAGACCGGGGGCGACGTGGAAGTGGTGGAAGAGTTCCGGGTGGAGACAATCTGCCCGGCGTCGCGGGTGCAAACCGTAATCAGCGCCCTGCGCCTGGCCCACCCCTACGAAGAGCCCGCCATTGACCTGTGGCGGCTGGAGCCGTTACCCGGTTGACCTGGTGGCGAGGGAGCCTCGAAGGCACCCGTAGGAGCTATGCTTGCATGGCGAACCGAGCGTGGCGAGCCTACCTCCTCGCTGAGGCTCGGTTCGCCATGCGAGCATGGCTCCTACGGAAGCATTATGCATCTTTAGTCAGGTGTTTCTTGCCGATGGGCGGCACTTCCTGAATGCGTACCGGGTACTCGTCACGCTTGAGATCATCGATATAGAACTTGAGGGTGCGTCCCACCACCGGGAAGGCCAGCTCACCCCAGGGAATGTCATCCAGGGCGAACAGACCGGCATCGCTGCTTTCCTCGCCCACGTCGTACTTGCCGTCCTCCAGTTTGCCCAGGAAGAACACATAGACCTGGTTGATATGGGGCAGGTTGAAGACGGTATACAAATCGCCGATGGCCACCGTGGCGCAGGCTTCCTCCCAGGTTTCCCGGGCGGCGCCTTCCTGCAGGGTTTCCCCGTTTTCCATATAGCCGGCGGGCAGGGTCCAGTAGCCCTTGCGCGGTTCGATGGAGCGCTTGCAGAGCAGCACCTTGCCGTCCCAGATAGGCACTGCGCCGACCACGATCTTGGGGTTCTGGTAATGGATGGTCTGGCAATCGGGGCACCAGTAACGGGGCCGATTGTCCCCCTCCGGAATGCTGAAACCGATCTGGTCGCTACCGCAGTGACTGCAGAATTTCATGAAACCTCTCGCTCCGGACGCGGCAAAAACCTGATGATACAGGAGAATCTCCGGCGGCCCCATCGGCACGGTGACGATGTTACTGTGATCGCGGACTTGCCGCCGGCGGCCCGCCTGTTCAAACTACCGTTTGAATTGAATGCACCGTTGCATGCATTACAGGAGAAGGTTGTGCTCGATCAGCTCAGGCAGCGATTGCCGGACTACAAACGCACGGAGCTGCCGCTGGCACTGCCGGAGGCAGCGGTGCTGATGCCGCTGATTGATGACCCGGAACCGCGCCTGATCCTGACCGTGCGTTCCAGTACCATGCCAACCCATGCCGGCGAGGTGGCGTTTCCGGGGGGCAAGCGGGACCCGGGTGACAAGAGCCTGCTGATGACCGCCCTGCGGGAAAGTCAGGAAGAAGTGGGTCTGGACCCTGGCTATGTGGAGGTGCTGGCGCAGCTGTCACCGCTGGCGTCCCGCTATGGGATGAAGGTCACGCCCTTTGTGGGTATCGTCCGGCCGGAGGCACCGCTGGTGGCGGAGCCCGGTGAAATCGAGACCATCTTCCAGGTGCCGCTGCGGTTCTTTCTGGATGAAGTGCCGGAGCTGTCCAGCCCCATCGATTTTTTTGGCCGTCGTTTCCGCATTCCCAGTTATTACTACGAAGACAAGCGCATCTGGGGGCTCACCGCCTTCATGATTCTGGACCTGATCAACCACGTTTATGATGCGAACATTGCGTTTGAAGTGACGGACTGACAACGAAGGAAAGCACTGATGATTTATAAAATTGGCAGCCGGCAACTGGAACAACGGGGCGCCGGCCACTGGATCGCGGACAACGCTACCGTGATCGGTTCGGTAATCATGGAAGCCAACACCAGCATCTGGTTCAACGCGGTATTGCGCGCTGATAATGATGTGATCGAGATTGGCGAAAACACCAATATCCAGGACGGTGCGGTACTGCATGTGGACCCCGGCGTGCCCATGAAAATCGGCCGTGATGTGACGGTGGGGCATAAGGTGATGCTGCACGGCTGCACCATTGGCGACAACAGCCTGATTGGTATCAATGCGGTGGTTCTGAACAAGGCGGTGGTGGGCAAGAATTGCATCATAGGTGCCAACTCCCTGGTGCCGGAAGGGATGAAGATTCCCGACAATTCCCTGGTGATGGGTTCCCCGGCCAAGGTGGTCAAGGAAATCACCGACGGCCACAAGGCCATGCTGACCATGAGCAGCATGCATTATGTGGCCCATGCCAAGGAATTCAGCGAGCACCTGGAAGTGGACGAACGGTTTTCGTCATGAGCCAGTTGATATCCCCCTGCGTTTCTATCTGCGCGCTGGATGAAAATGATATCTGCGTGGGCTGTTTCCGCAGTGGTGGAGAGATTTCCATCTGGGGGCTGCTTTCCGATGAAGAAAAGCGGGAAGTGTTTCGTCGTATCGAGCAACGCATGAACGGCGAGCCGGCGCCCTGTGTGGTTCGCAAGGAGAAGAGTTCATCATGACGAATATTGATGATCAGGCGCCTCACAAGCCGGTGGTCGGTTTGGCGCTGGGCAGTGGTTCTGCCCGGGGCTGGGCCCACATCGGTGTGATCCAGGGATTGGAAGAAATCGGCGTAAAACCCCAGGTGGTGGCAGGGACCTCCATTGGTGCGCTGGTAGGGGGTGCCTACGTTACCAACACGTTGAATGAATTCGCTGACTGGGTGCAGTCGCTCACCGTCAAGGATGTGTTCGGGCTGCTGGATATCAGTCTGTCTGGCGGCATGGTGAAGGGGGAGAAATTGTTTAATTTCTTTCGTGAGCATCATGACAACCCGGATATTGAAACCCTGGAGAAAAAGCTGGTGACTGTGGCCACGGACATGAAGAGTGGCCGGGAAATCTGGATCACCAAAGGCACCATGCTGGATGCCGCCCGGGCATCCTGTGCACTGCCGGGGTTGTTCTCTCCGGTAAAAATGCAGGGTCGCTGGATGCTGGATGGGGGCCTGGTCAACCCGGTACCGGTGTCTGCCGCCCGTGCCATGGGAGCGGATGTGGTCATCGCCGTGAACCTCAATGCCCAGCTGGTTGGCGCCCACCTGTCCCGGGATACCCGCACCCAGGCCGAAGGGGAAGACGGCAGTGACGAAGAACGCAGCATCTGGCACAAGATGATGGGTTACTTCATCTCCGAAGACGATGAAGACCCGGGTTTCTTTGATGTGGTGGCGTCCAGTATCAATATCATGCAGGACCGCATCACCCGTTCTCGAATGGCTGGCGATCCGCCGGAAGTCACCTTGGTGCCCTTGCTGGAGGATTTTGCGCTGATGGATTTTCATCGCGCCAAGGAAGCCATTGAAGAGGGGCGTTCGCTGGTTAAACGCTATGAAGCCGACATCCTCGCCTGGGTGGGCTCACCGGTAGCGGATAGGGTTTGAAGAGGCAATTAATAGTTAATAATGAATAATTAATAACGTCGCGAGAGGCGGCG
>NZ_LWEJ01000004.1:0-9388 GCF_001635525.1 Alcanivorax sp. HI0007 | reverse complement strand
ACGGTCAGTCAGTGAGGGCGCCGGTGCGGGCAAAACGCTGACGGTAATGGCTGGGAGACAGGCCGGTATGGCGCTTGAACAGACGGGAAAAGCTGCTCACGTCCTGGTAGCCAACCTGTTCGGACAGTTTTGCCAGGTTATTGGTGCCGCGTTCCAGCATCTTGCGGGCTGCCTCGATGCGTACCCGCTGAAGATATTGCAGTGGAGGCTCGCCCAGGGTGGTGGTAAAGCGACGCTGCAGCTGGCGGGGGCTCAGGTGGACCATTTCCGCCAGCTGGCCCAGGCTGGTGCTTTGCTTGTAGTGCTCATGAATCCAGGCCTGAATGGTCTGCACCTGATCGTCCTGGTGGTAGCTGTGGGCGGGCAGGCCGGCGTAGATACTTTGCAGGTCATTACGTACATCAATCACAAAGGCGCGGGCCAACTCCCGGGCAAGGTCGGCGCCACAATAACGCTCCACCAGCAGGATGGTCAGATCCCGCCAGGCGGTGCCGCCGCCGGCGCAGAAAATATTGCCATCACGGGTGATCAGCTCGCGCTCGTTGAGTTTGACCTGCGGATAATGATGCCGGAACTGCTGACTGAAACCCCAATGGGTCGTCGCGGTCTTGCCGTCCAGCAGGCCGGCTTCTGCCAACAGGAAGGCACCGGTACAGTTGCTGGCCAGATCCGCGCCCCCCTGATAAAGAAATCGCAACCAGGGCAGCGCCTCCTGTTCCTGGGCCAGTACGGTTTCCAGCTTGCCGCCGATGGTTGGCACGATCACCAGGTCAGCCTGATCCAGTTGCTCCAGGGAGCAGTCCACTGCCATGCGGATGCCGTTGGTACAGCGCACCGGATTGCCGCCCCGGGAGACAACCTTGACCTCGAATTGCCGATTCAAGGGTTGATCATGTATCCGGTTCCAAGTCACACCGGTCAGGTTGAACAAATCCACCACCCCGGTCAGAGCAGAGGCAAAAACGCCATCGAAGGCTAATACGGCTACTCGATACATCGTGTCGTATTCCACCATGAATAAGTCATAGGCGACAATGCCAGATGGGCAGGGGGAATGGCAAGCTGTTCCACCTGAATTAACCGGAGCCAAGCCGTGAGTGATGTGATTCTCGATCGCCGTGATCTCAGTTTTCAGTTGTTCGAGGTGCTGGATACCGACACCCTGTTTCAACGTCCGCGTTTTGCGGAACACAGTCGCGAGACGGTTGAGGCCGCACTGGATACCGCCGAGAAACTGGCCCGGGAAAAATTCGCCAATCACAACAGCCTGGCGGACAAGGAAGAACCCTCCTTTGTGGACGGCAAGGTGGTAATGCGTCCGGAAGTCAAAGAGGCCTTCGACGCTTATATCCATGCGGGATTCCTGTCTTCGCGGGCCAGCTTTGAAGAAGGGGGCATGCAGTTGCCGGAGATCGCTGCGGCGGCCTGTAAAGGCATGTTCACCTGTGTGAATCCCAGCTCCACCGGCTATGCGTTTCTGACAGCAGCAGCGGCCAATGTGATTCGCAGTTTTGCCAGCGATACGCTGAAATCACAGTTTCTGACGCCGATGATGGCGGGGCGTTTTACCGGCACCATGGCATTGACCGAACCCCATGCCGGCTCCTCCCTGGCGGACATCCGCACCCGTGCGGTGCCCCAGGATGACGGCAGCTATCGCCTCAAGGGCAACAAGATCTACATCTCCGGCGGTGACAACGAGTTAGCGGAGAATATTGTGCATCTGGTGCTCGCCAAGATACCCGGCGGTCCGGAAGGCGTGAAAGGCATTTCCCTGTTTGTGGTTCCCAAGTATCGCCTGGATGCGGATGGCAACCCCGGCGAACGTAACGACGTGATACTGGCCGGGCTGATTCACAAACTCGGTTATCGCGGTACCACCAGCACGGCGCTGACGTTCGGTGATAATGATGATTGTCACGGCTATCTGGTCGGTGAACCCCACCAGGGGTTGCGTTACATGTTCCAGATGATGAATGAAGCTCGGGTCGGGGTCGGGTTTGGGGCTGCCGTGCTGGGCTATCGGGGCTACCGCTTTGCGCTGGATTACGCCCGGGATCGCCTGCAGGGTCGTCACCCGGACGATGCGGATTTCAGCAAACCGCAGGTGCCGATCATTGAACATGCGGACGTGAAGCGTCTGCTGCTCACCCAGAAAGCCTATTCGGAAGCGGCCATTGCCATGAGTCTGTATGGCTATCGTCTGGTGGATGATATCGAGACCGGTGACGAGGCCGCGGCGAAAGAGGCGCACCTGTTACTCGATCTGCTGACGCCGGTACTGAAAAGCTGGCCCTCGGAATTTGGTGTCAAAGCCAACGACATGGCCATTCAGGTATTCGGTGGCGCCGGTTACACCCGGGAGTACCCGGTGGAACAGGTTTGGCGGGACAACCGACTTAACCCGATCCATGAAGGCACCACCGGTGTGCAGGGCATGGACCTGCTGGGGCGCAAGGTGTGGATGGCCAATGGCAAGGGCCTTCAACTGCTGGCCCAGCGTATGCTGGCCGATATAGATAACACCACAGACGAACGCTGCCAGCCTTTTGCCCAGGCCCTGAAGGCCATGTTGCCGCGCATTGAAGCGGCCACGACAGTGGCGGGCAAGCTGATGGCAGAGCAGGGGCCGCGCATGGCCCTGTCCAACGCCAATGCCTATCTGCAACTGATGGGGCATACCGTGGCGGCCTGGATGTGGCTGCGACAAGCCAATGCGGCCGCTGCGCTGGAGGCGCCCGAAGACCATAATTTTGCGCAAGGAAAATTGCAGGCGGCACAGTATTTCTTTCACTGGGAGCTACCCCGGGTTGAGCTGGACGCGCAACGGCTTATCAGTGCGGACAACACCTTTATCAAGATGGAAGATCACTGGTTCTGACTGCGCAATCTTGTGTGCCTATCGTCATCAGGCTCGGGACCTGCCTCGGCAGGAATAGCTATGACGGTATTTTCAAGCCTCCTCTGCGGAGGCTTTTTTTTTGGGTTAAACACCGGCAGCGTTACAAAACCTAGGGTGCACTGAGCCTAAGCGAACTGCACCATCAAACGCCCGATTGGTGCAGTTCGCTGAGGCTCAGTGCACCCTACGAATGAAGGAAGGTTTTCGTGGACTCGAAGCGATGCAGGGCGGCCTTGCAAAAACAAATACCCCAAACAAAAAGAGCCCGGCAATGCCGAGCTCTTTTTCGCTGTTAACTATTAATTGTTAACTATTCACTGCCTTTCTCACCCTTCCCATTTGCGCAGTACCAGACTGGCATTGGTGCCACCAAAACCGAAGCTGTTGCTGAGTACAGTGGTTGGGCCTGTGTCCTTGCCTTGCACCAGAATCGGCAGACCTTCCGCTTTCTCGTCCAGCGTCTCGATATTGGCGCTCAGGGCGGTGAAGTTGTGCTGCATCATCAGCAGGCTGTAGATGGCTTCGTGGACACCCGCCGCGCCGAGGCTGTGGCCGGACAGGCTCTTGGTGGAGCCGATGGACGGACAGTTATCGGCAAAGACCTCACTGATGGCTTTCAGCTCGGCCACATCCCCCACCGGGGTACTGGTGCCGTGGGCATTGATGTAATCCACTTGCCCCTCCACGGTGGCCAGGGCCTGGCGCATGCAGCGGGCGGCGCCTTCGCCATTGGGGGCAACCATGTCATGGCCGTCGCTGGTGGCGCCGTAGCCAATCACTTCCGCGTAGATGGTTGCGCCGCGGGCCTTGGCGTGCTCCAGCTCCTCCACGACCACCATGCCGCCACCGCCGGCGATGACAAAGCCGTCACGGCTGGCATCGTAGGCCCGGGAAGCGGTTTCCGGGGTGTCGTTGTACTTGCTGGACAGGGCGCCCATGCCGTCAAACAGGCAGCTCAGCGTCCAGTGTTCTTCTTCGCCGCCGCCGGCGAACACCACATCCTGTTTGCCCAGCTGGATCTGTTCCACTGCGTTGCCAATACAATGCGCGCTGGTGGCGCAGGCGGAGGCAATGGAGTAGTTGATCCCCTTGATCTTGAACGGGGTGGCCAGGCAGGCCGAGACGGTGGACGCCATCACCCGGGGAACCATGTAAGGCCCCACACGCTTGACGCCACGGTTGCGGGCGATATCCGCCGCTTCAACCTGGTTAAAGGACGAGTGGCCACCGGAGCCGGCGATCAGGCCGGTTCGCTCGTTGCTGACCTGGTGCTCTTCCAGACCGGCATCGGCGATGGCCTGTTGCATGGCGATGTAGGCGTAGGCAGCGGCATCCCCCATGAAACGGCGGGGTTTGCGGTCAATGAAGTCGTCCAGCGCGATCTCCGGCGTGCCGGCAACATGGCTGCGCATACCGAGCTCTTTGTAGTCTTCCTTGAAGCGAATGCCGGAACGACCCTCGCGCAAGGACCGGGTGACGCTGTCGGTATCGTTGCCCAGGCAGGAGACAATGCCCATTCCTGTGATGACTACGCGGCGCATGATTGACTCCTAAAATCCGTCGGTGGAAGTGAACAGGCCCACGCGCAGGTCTTCGGCAAGGTAGATCTCCTTGCCGTCCACGCTGACGGTGGCATCGGCGATGCCCAGAATCAGCTTGCGGGAAATCACCCGTTTCACGTCCAGCTTGTAAGTGACTTTCTTGGCGGTGGGCAGAATCTGCCCGGAAAATTTCACATTGCCCACGCCCAAGGCCCGGCCACGTCCCGGGTGGCCCAGCCAGCCAAGCAGAAAGCCCAGTAACTGCCAGGTGGCATCCAGGCCCAGGCAACCGGGCATCACCGGGTCGCTCTCGAAGTGGCATTCGAAAAACCACAGGTCCGGGCGAATATCCAGCTCGGCAATAATTTCGCCTTTGCCGTACTTGCCGCCTTCATCACTGATGTGGGTGATACGATCCATCATCAGCATGTTGGGCAAGGGCAGACGGGCATTGCCGGGCCCGAAAAGCTCACCGTGTGCGCAGGCAAGCAGATCCTCGCGATCGTAGGAGGATTTCTGTTCTGTTGTAGTGCTCAAAGTCTTACTCCGTGAAGGCCTGATGGCGCATTCCGAGTATATGGATGATTTATGACGTTTTATCTTCACCGATATGACACGGTGTCATGATCGAACGCATACTAGCAAAGCCAAGTGAAAGCATACGAATAGCAAGCGTCTCAAAATATGTCGAAAGGATGGCTTTACCGAAAATGACCGATGAACGGACAATAAAGACGCCTGTCTATGATACCCATGAGTCAATTGCGGCTCGGGAGCCTGTGAAAATCGCCTCGCGCTGTTCAACGGCTCCCCCCACGCCACGGACTTGCAATTGCCGGACCATGTACCGATGCTATGCGCGCCGGACCGCGCGTAATGGCGGTTTGACAGGCATCGGACAGTAAAAAAGCGGATTGAGGAGCTCTCGTGGCGGCAGAAATCGGGCATCTATCCCTGTGGTTGGCACTGGCTGCAGCCCTGTGTTTATCGGTATTCCCGTTGGTGGGAGTGCAGCGCAATATCCTCGCCCTGCAATGGTACGCCCGGCCTCTTGCCTGGGTGCAATGGCTGGCCCTGACCCTTTCCATGGTCTGCCTGGGCTACAGCTTCTACATTAACGACTTTTCCGTGGCCTACGTGGCCAATCACAGCAATTCCGCCTTGCCCGTGGCCTACCGGCTGTCCGCTATCTGGGGCGGGCATGAGGGCTCGCTGCTGCTGTGGGGCTGGATGCTGGGCGGCTGGGCGGCCATGGTGGGGGTGCTCAGTCGCAGCGTGCCGCTGGCCATGGTGGCCCGTGTCTTGTCTGTCATGGGCATGATCTCGGTGGGCTTCCTGTTGTTCATGCTGCTCACGTCCAATCCGTTTGACCGCGTGCTGCCCTGGTTCCCGCTGGACGGGGCAGACCTGAACCCACTGCTGCAGGATCCGGGGCTGATTATTCATCCGCCCATGCTTTATATGGGCTATGTGGGTTTTTCCGTGGCTTTCGCTTTCGCCGTGGCCGGCTTGCTGGCCGGGAATCTGGATCCGGCCTGGGCGCGCTGGGCCCGGCCGTGGACCACCGTGGCCTGGAGTTTTCTCACCGTCGGCATCGCGTTGGGTTCCTGGTGGGCCTATTACGAGCTGGGCTGGGGTGGCTGGTGGTTCTGGGACCCGGTGGAGAATGCCTCCCTGCTGCCCTGGCTGGCCGGGACCGCCCTGATCCACTCCCTGGCCGTGACGGAAAAACGTAACCTGTTCCGGGCCTGGACGGTGCTGTTGGCGATCATTGCCTTTTCCCTGAGCCTGCTGGGCACCTTCCTGGTGCGTTCCGGTGTGCTCACATCCGTCCATGCCTTTGCTAACGACCCCGAGAGGGGGGCGTTCATCCTGGGATTTCTGATCGTGGTCGCCGGTGGTGCACTGACGCTGTTTGCGGTCCGCTCTTCCACCCTGACAAACAACAAGGGCTTCAAGCCGGTGTCCCGGGAAGCCTTTTTGCTGGGCAACAACCTGATCCTGCTGACCGCCACCTTTGTGGTGCTGGTGGGAACCATTGCGCCGTTGTTCTTTGAGGCCCTGGATCTGAAAATTTCCATTCGAAGCCCCTATTTCAATGGATTCTTTGTGCCGCTGACCATGGCGTTGATTGCGCTCATGGTCCCGGGCGTATTCAGTAACTGGAAGCGTCAGGATGGCCGCGTGCTGGTCAAGCGGATGGCCATGCTGGCACCGGCAGCGGTGATTGCCGGCTGGTTCGGCTCCCGATTGCCGGAGCCATCTCCCTGGCAAGGTGTCCTGGCGATCATGCTGGCGTTGTATCTGGTGTTTGCCCACGTGGACGATGTGGTGCGTCGTGCCAGGGCCTATGGTCAGGGATTCTTTACCGGCCTGCGCAAACTGGGACGGGCTTACTGGGGCATGGTGTCGGCCCACTGCGGACTGGCGGTGATGGTGGCTGGCATCACCCTGGTGAGTTTCCATGAAGTGGAGAGAGATATCCGCATGGGGCCCGGAGACCGGGCCAGTATCGGCGAATACGATTTTGTCTTTGATAGCCTGGACAACTATCAGGGGCCCAACTTTGATTCCACCCGTGGCCATTTCCAGGTTTCCTACCAGGGTGAACCCGTGGTGATTCTGCACCCGGAAAAAAGAACCTATCACGCCAGCGGCCAGATCATGACCGAAGCTGCCATCGATGCGGGTTTCTGGCGTGACCTTTATGTGGCCATGGGCGAGCCCCTGGATGATGGCAATGCCTGGGCGGTGCGGATTTATTTCAAACCGGGTATCCGCTGGATATGGCTGGGTTCACTGATCATGGCGTTTGGTGGTGTGCTGGCGCTGTCGGATAAACGCTACCGGCGCTTGCGTTTTGCCAACGGGGAAAAGGAAGCGACCAATGAAAGCTAATTCTCCCTGGGTATTCCTGCCGCTGGTCGGCTTCGTGTTGCTGGCGGTGTTGTTGGCCAGCGGCCTGGGGCGTGACCCGCAGGAATTGCCCTCGGCACTGGTGGGCAAACCGGTACCGAGTTTCAGCCTGCCGTCGCTGATGACCGACGAGACCCTGACGCAGGACTCTCTCAAGGGGCGTTGGCAGTTGCTCAACGTGTGGGCCACCTGGTGCCCCACCTGCTATATAGAACATCCTTTCTTGCTGGAACTGGCCGCCCGGGGCGTTGCCATTGCCGGGTTGAACTACAAGGACGAGAGTGATCCGGCCCGTCAGTATCTGGCGGAGCACGGTAACCCCTTCACCCATGTGATTGTGGATGCGGATGGGCAGTTGGGTCTGGATCTGGGCGTTTACGGCGCACCGGAAACTTTCCTGATCAATCCGGACGGCGAGATTGTGCTGCGCCACGCCGGTGACCTGAATGCCCGTGTCTGGAAGGAAAAATTTGTGCCCTTGCTGGAACAGAACCAACCGGGGGGGGAAGCATGACACGGATGCTGCGAATTGTTTTTCTGCTTGGCATTTCCCTGTCGGCCATGGCCGCCACCGATATCTATCAATTCGAAACCCCGGAACAGGAACAGCGGTTTCGGGTTTTGCTGGATGAATTGCGTTGCCCCAAATGCCAGAACCAGAGCCTTGCTGATTCCGATGCCGGCATTGCCCAGGATATGCGCGCCCGGGTCGAGATCATGATCAAGGAAGGCAAAAGCAACGACGAGATCGTCGACTATTTTGTGGCCCGCTACGGCGATTTTGTCAGCTACCGCCCCCCGGTAACGCCGACCACCTCCATTCTCTGGCTGGCGCCATTGCTGCTACTGGGCAGTGGTGCAGTGATCATCGTGCTGTTGTTGCGCCGGGCCAGTGCCCGGGTGGATGACAGTGATGAGGGCGGTGAGGAAAGCGACATGAATCAGCGGGGAGACCGTTAATGGTGTGGATAGTGATTTCGGTGGTCCTGCTGGTCGCCCTCGGCGCCCTGATATGGCTGCTGTGGCAACGCGAAGCCCGCAAGGCGGGCAAGGTAATGCGTGGAGCCATTGGCATCCCGCTGGTCGTGGTGCTGTTGGCGGCTCTCGGGTACGGCCTGATCGGTTATAACGAACACACCAATGACTGGCTTGCCGACCAACAGGAATACCGCGACGTGGCCCGCGCCATTATCGCCGGTGAGTCTCCGGAGCGTGCCGCCTCGGAGGTGCCGGTGGGCGCCCTGGTGCGAGTCCTGCAGGCAGAGTTGGTAAAGGAACCGTCTGCCATGGGCTGGTATGCGCTGGGCTCGCTGTACGATCAACTCGGCGCCCCGGAGCAGAGTGAGGAAGCGGCCCGCAAGGCGTTGGCCATGAGTCCGCAGGAGCCCGCCATGCACTTGCTGCTGGCCAGGGCGCTGATTCAGAAAGCCGGTGGCAAACTGACGGACCCGGCCCTGGCAGAGCTGCGTTGGGTGCTGGACCGGGAACCTGCCCATGACGGTGCCTGGATGATGCTGGCCATGTCTGCGGATCGGGCCGGGCGCTATGACCTGGCCGAGCAGGGCTGGCAAGCGCTTTTGTCCCGCCACAGTGAGGGTGAAACCGGTGATCTGTTGCGACGCGGTCTGGAAAATGCCCGCCAGCAAAAGTCACGTCAGGAAAAGTTTGCCGGGATTCAGGCGGTGGTCGAGGCGGACGATCTGCCCGCAGGCGGCACCGTCTTTGTCTATCTTCGTGAGGCCGGCAGCAGTGGCCAGCCGCTGGCGGCCCGCCGCCAGGTGGTTCCCCATTTCCCGGCCACCGTGTCGCTGTCGGCCCGGGACTGGCTGCAACGCTATCCGGATGACTCGGCGGCGCTGGTCATAGGCGCCCGTTACACCCCGGCACCAGGCGGCGGCGTGGATCAGGCTGCCATCATGGCTCCGGTCAAACCCCTTGAACTACCCCAGAAGAGTCCGGCCACGCTGGTTCTCGAGCGCCCCTGAGCCCGTCCTTTCAAAGGGGGGCTACCAAGGTAGCACCCTCCAAT
>NZ_LWEJ01000003.1:0-13876 GCF_001635525.1 Alcanivorax sp. HI0007 | reverse complement strand
ACAGCGGGCTAGTTAGTTGACAGTGGACAGTTGACAGCGAAAAGCGGGTGAAGCGATGGCTAGCCTGACTCTGAGGCTACTCACTGGTCTGCTACTGGGGATGTGTGTAAGCCCCTCTCCCCTCTGGGGAGAGGGGTTGGGGAGAGGGGGAACGGCCTTGCCGAGTACCGAGGGGACAATGATGAAAACCAATTACCCCCAAGCTGCACCACAAGATCCTCAATGCGTCATCCTGCTCCATGGTCTGGCTCGCACCGCCCACTCCATGAAGAAAATGGCAAACGCCCTGGAGAGCACCGGCTACACGGTGGTGAACCAGGGCTACCCCTCCACCAAAAAAGACATCCAGACCCTCTCCGCAGACACCCTGCCCAAAGCCCTGGCAAAATGCCCGCCCACCGGCACCATCCACTTCGTTACCCATTCCATGGGTGGCATCCTGCTGCGCCAGTACCTGAGCCAGCATCGCATCGAACGATTGGGCCGCACCGTCATGCTTGGCCCGCCCAACCAGGGCAGCGAAGTGGTGGACAGTCTGGGTGACTGGGCTCCATTCCAGTGGTTCAACGGCCCCGCCGGTAGCCAGATGGGCACCGGCCCCGGCAGCGTGCCCAACCAGCTTGGCCCAGTGGATTTCCCCCTGGGCGTCATCGCCGGCAGCGACACCATCAACTTTCTGCTCTCCACCCAATTACCCGGCCCCAATGACGGCAAGGTCACCGTGGAAAGAACCAAAGTGGAAGGCATGCAGGATCATCTGGTGCTGCCGGTGACGCATCCGTTCATGATGCGAAATGGGAAGGTAATTGAGCAGGTGAAGGCGTTTTTGGCGACCGGGGCGTTCAGCAAGTAGGGAATGCGATTCCCCTTTTCAACGGAAGCTTCCGCTGAACCCGGAAAGGGAAATGCCAAGATCTTGATTTAGTGGGCTTTTGGTTTTTCTGTCTCCGAGTTCAAAGGAAAGGAGTTATAAGGAACGTTACGCATAACTCCGTGTAGGAAATTGGCTATAGCCTGCCAAGCGACTGTTATGGCAGGATTTTCTTTCGGGTGCAGGGGGTACGGTTCCAGGGTTATACGGAACCGGGTTATGCGGAACGTTCTAATTAATACGCTGTTATGCACTATGAAAACTAGCTACGAGAAACTACTGCAGCCATCTGAGTTTGCTAATGATGAACCGGTAGGGTTGGCTGCATTGGATAAGAGCTTGCTTCCAGGTCCTATTGAAGAGAAGTATTGGACCTATATTTCAGAGCGTCTTTGGAGCCGAATTATTTCTTATGGTGCAGCTTACCAGCTGCACTTTCATCAGCTCGTTGAACCGGTTGTTGATACCGTCTTGAACCCGTTGCAATGTGATTCTCTCGGTGAAGAGCTAGAGTTTCTCTCTGGTGTGGCAAATGATCCTGCTTTATTAGAGGCCCTGTCAGTTTTGCGTAATGAGGTGTACAAGGTGGTAAACCGGAAAAGCATGTGTCTTGTTATAAGTCCACCGTGATGGGACGCATGCATAACAAGGCGCTGCTGCCGACAAGCGGCAGAGCTGAGCGTTATGTGTCCATAGAGAAATGAGTACTGTTGAAATTGCAAGAGAAACATTTGAGCGCATAAAAGCGGCAAATCCTCATCTCAAAATGGAGATTGAGGAAGTTCCTCAGTATGTGGGAATTGGCAATGAACATTAGAAGGCAAGCTGGCCTCGATTTTGATGTTTATCTAAACATCCAAAATGACGATGAACTTCATTTACAATTTGAGTCCTTCTGCGGTGCGTGGTTTCCTTTTACAGAACCTGCCCGAGTTTCAGAGTACGAGGCGGCAGTAAATGGTGTCCTTTCTGGAACTTACCGCACCAAAATAATTAACCGGCGTGGCTCACCTGTAAAAGCGTTGCTCCAAGCTCCGTCAGTACAGGAATGGTCTACTGTTTTCTCATGGAGTAAATTGCATTTACCAATTGGCGAAAAAACTATCAGCTATGTTCAAAATCAGCCAAACACATAATAAGGTGCTGCTGCCGAAAAGCGGCAGAGCACGGCGTTTACTGTCCGAGTTACTAAAAAAATGTAGGTAGAATGGAAGTCCAAGAATTCGAGTCTCAAATAAGCTCGCTGAGGATTGCCGTATTGGCGTTCCTCATGCTATCGCCTGTAATCTACTCATCGTTTTTAGCAGCACTAAAAATCGGGCCAAATTTTAGAGCTAAGTTTGTTCTTTGGTCTTCCGTGAAGACGTACGGGGTATGGCTCACAATTCTTTTGGTGCTTATTTTTACACCTGCATTACTTTGGGGGCTGGAAGGAAAGGTCAGTGAGCGTTTATTTATTCAGCTAACGCATCCGCAAAGTATCTTCACAACGTTATTTAATTATTTCTTGGCCTTAATCGCAATTTGTGCATCAATTTTCGTTCCAGTACGGGAGCTTCGTGGGTGCGAAAATCAGCGTGTATAAAAAGTTAACAAAGCCAGGCGCCGCGATGGCTTTTTCGTTATGGTTTCGCCTTCACTGCAAAGCCGCCCTTGCTGGCGGCGTTAATTATTTTAGGTGGTTATATGGATGAAGCGATTGAAGCCAGTATCGTTTTTCCTTACATGATTTTGATGCCCATATTTTGTGGAATTGTTACGAGTATAGTCTTCACATTTTCATCAAGGAAAAAGGTAAGCTCAACATTTTCACTTTTAGTTGCTGGTGTCGTACTGGCAGTTTTCTTTTCTCTTCTTGCCGGAGATGTGCCTGGGCCTTGGCAGGCTCCAAATGGATATCTCTTGGAAAGTCCAAGTCCAGGATCTGAGAAAATCGTTGAAGATTTCTTATCGTCAGAGAGAAAGAGAATATTCTACCAAGTTATATTCACTGTCGCGTGCTTAGTTCCTTCTTTGTTTATGGTTCGTAGGCTTGTTGGTCCTTCGAATGAAAACACTAACAAGTCAGGGCGGTAGGGCTTATCTTGCACCGCGTAATAAAAAGCGAGAAGCAAATAGGCTTAGATCTTCCCATGCGCCAATATAAGGTCTAAACGTCCTCGGACGTCTCAGACTTGTGGCCGGGGCTTCGGGCCACTATCGATTCTCTTCGTAAACCAATAAGCCGCCCCATTGTGGTAAAGTGGCCCCACAATCCCAAGCTCGGACCCCGATATGCTCGTCTACCTCCTTGTTGCCTGTGATCGCCTGGATGAAAAGCAGGAAAAGAAGCTCAAGCGTAACCTGCCTGATCTGCAAGCGGCGCTGCAGGCCTATGTGGATGAGAACGAAGCGGGCAAAGTCACCCTGATCAATGACTGCGAGAGTGACGATTGTGAGGACTGGCAACTGGGGATCAGCCTGTCAGTGAAGAAGAAGGTGCAGCTCAAGACGCCGGTCGCTCTGTTCAATGATCTCGCCAAGCAATTTGGCATTGATTGTGAAGTGGGCTCCATCGAGGACGGGGAGCGTGATCCGGTGAGCTACTTTGGCAAGCAGGAAGGGCAGGGGGATGCGTTTCTGATTGGGGAGTATCTGGGGCTGTAGCGTTTCCGCTATCCGCTCCCTTCTTCCTGCCCCTTGCGGACTGTGAATTTCCGTTAATCCACCTCGTAGCCGCTCTTTTCGTTGGAGCCTTGCTTGCAAGGCGAAGGCGCAAGCTCCACCACCGTGCTTACCAATTCCCCCCTTCGCTTTGCGAGCAAAGCTCCAACGACGTTTCCGCCGGCCCGAGACTCAGGCCGGCTTTTCGTTGGTCGTGGGCCGGTATTGCGACGCATCGGTGGTGAATTCCGCATGGCCGTAGTCCACCAGCAGCTCATTGATGCGTCTGACCAGTATCCTGTCCGCGATCTTGTTGGCCACGGGGATGTCTTGCAGGGTCCGGTAGGCGATCAGGCGGGGCATGATGAACAGGTTGCCAACGGTGAACAGGGCATAGTCGATCAGATGGGGTTCCACGCCCATTTCTTTCGCTTTTGATTTGTCATTCTTGCCGAGAAAGGCCTGGGTGAAGAACACCTTGGAGACGCTGCGCTCCACCAGGTTGTGGACCTTGCTGATCAGCTTTTCATCCTTGGGGCGGTAGACGGACATGGTGGCGCGGGTGAGTTCGCCACAGGTCTCGTCGTCGTAGCCTTCGCGCAGGGTGCCGGAGTAGGTGAGCATGGTGTCGATAATGTCCGGCGCCTCGGCAGGCAACAGCTCTTCGGGCAGGCCCAGCAGGAAACACTGGTAGCGGGACAGTTCAACGATGGCCCGCTCGTTGCGGGTGAAGTGCTTGCGGCCCTTGCGCATGGCCTTGAAGGCGGCCAGGTAGGCGGGCATGGTGCCGGCGGGCATCTGGTCTACCTGGGGAATGGGGATGCCATAAATGGCCGGGTCCCATTTCTTTACCCGCTTGAGAATGTTGAAGCGGACCATTGAGTGCATCAGGCGGACCATGGCGGCGGCCTTGAAGCCGGGCCCGAAGCGTTCCAGGGCACCGGGCAGGGTGGCGGTGGTGAAGAAGCTGGCGGTTTCGTTGATGCGCCGGTTCACCGAATCGCTGGCCAGGGTGCCGGTGATGGCCATGGGCAGGCCGGAGTACTTGTTCATGAAGGTGGCCACAAAGGCGCCACGGATCACGTAGGGGGCCAGGTTGGCCATCTGGTTGCGGCTCAGGCGGGCGCCTTCACGGACCAGTTCCATGTCCACCCAGTCCGGGGTGGTTTCCATGGCGGTAATAAAGTCCACCAGTTCCTGGGGGGCATCCGGTATCGCGTCGAGTCCTTCGTCGCAGGCTTTCTTCAACATGCTGATCAGGTCACGAAAGCTGTATTCCGACATCAGGGCGGCGTAGGCATCGGCCACGGTGTCACCCAGCAGGGTGTAGGCGCGGGCGCGCTCGACCCGGTCCCGGTCGGCGAGGATTTTTTCACGGTGTTTCTTGGCGAATTGCTGCGGCAGGGTGCTGCGTATGTCCATGGAATCGGTGAACCGCTCCGGGGTGGCATCGAAATCGATGTCGCCATAGAGGGAGGGGATTCGGGTTTTCTGGGCGCGGACTTTTTCCCAGAGTGCATCCAGAGACTGTGTCATTGCTAACCTCGGTAGACCGTGTCTTTCAATATCCTACACATTGCGTATACCTGCCCGGCAAGACAATTAACGGAAGTCGCCTTTCTGTATAGGTTGGCCGGTTTTGGCCCGCTTTGACAGGGTGCAATCGGGGAAAGGAAACAGAGTTGGGTGGGGTGTTTGGGGTTGTGTCGTTGGAGCTTTGTTCACAAAGCGAAGGGAGAGATGGCTATTCGCTTTGTGAACAAAGCTCCAACGGGGTGGGGAAGGCTGGCTGAAGCCTGCGGTCTTATTTCTCGTAACCGGGATTCTGCCGGTCCAGTTTGCGCAACAGGCCGGGCCAGGCCAGGTTGCCGCCCATGCCCTTGGTGACCTGGGAGGCTTGCTGCTTGATAGTGTTGACGATGCCATCCGGGATCGGGGTCAGCGGGCGATTGCCGGACAGGGCCTGAAGCTGGATTTCGCAGGCGCGCTGGAGGATGAACATGCCCAGGAAGGCATCGGCAATGCTGCTGCCTACGGTGAGCAGGCCGTGGTTGCGCAGGATCATGAAGCTGGCATCCCCCAGGTCGGCCTGCAGGCGGGCCTTTTCGTCTTCACGCAGGGCCACGCCTTCGTAGTCGTGGTAGGCCAGGCTGGCCAGCGGGAACAGGCTCTGTTGCGACAGGGCGAGCAGGCCTTCCTGCTGGGCGGACACGGCCACACCGGCGGTGGTGTGGGTGTGCATCACACAGTTGGCATCGTCGCGCACGGCGTGGATGGCGCTGTGGATGGTGAAGCCCGCCGGGTTGATATCGAAGTCACTGTCATCGAGTTTGTTGCCGGCCTGGTCTACGCGCACCAGGCTGGAAGCGGTGATCTCGTCGAACATCATGCCGTAGGGATTGATCAGGAAGTGATGCTCGTCGCCGGGGATGCGGGCAGACAGGTGGGTAAAGATCAGGTCGTCCCAGCCGTGCAGGGCGATCAGCCGGTAGGCGGCGGCCAGATCCACACGCAGTTGCCATTCTTCTGCGCTGACGGTGTTTTTCTTGGACTGGATGGCATCCGGGGTCAGTGTTGTCTGGCTGTTCATGGTAGCGCTCTCCCTTGTTTTTCGTTTTTACAGTGTAGAGGGAAAGACCTTATCCGGGGCAAGGGGAAAGCGATTGTACGTCGTGGCTGGCCGGAAAGATGGCGGTAACGGCACAGGGGAGGGATGTCGGGGTGAGCTCGGGAAGGAAAGCATTCGCGGTGGCACCCCCGCTCCCACGAGGGGAGCGGGGATCAGTGCCTAGCGCACTTCCATACCGGGCTGGGCGCCGCTGTCCGGGCTGAGGATGTGGATGTCGTCACCGCCGGGGCCGGCGGCCAGCACCATGCCTTCGGAGACGCCGAATTTCATCTTGCGCGGGGCCAGGTTGGCCACCAGCACCACCAGTTTGCCTTCCAGGTCTTCCGGGCTGTATTTGGCCTTGATGCCGGCAAACACATTGCGCTCGCCCAGTTCGCCCACGTCCAGGGTGAGCTGCAGCAACTTGTCAGCGCCTTCCACATGGGCGGCTTTGGCCACGCGGGCCACGCGCAGTTTCACCTTGAGGAAGTCATCGATGCTGATGGTGTCGTCTGCCACGTCGTCCGCCGGTTTCGGTTCGCTTTTTTTGCCGGCGGGTTTGGCCGCGGGCACGTCTTCTTTCGAGGCGTTGAGCATGGCCTCAATCTGCGCCATGTCGATGCGGTTCAGTAGCGGCTTGAACTTGGCGATCTCGTGGCCCAGCAGCAGGGTGTCGCTATCTTTCCAGGTCAGCGGCGCCACTTGCAGGAAGGCTTCCGCCCGTTCAGCCAGGGCCGGCAGTACCGGCTTCAGGTAGATCACCAGCAGACGGAACACATTGATGGCGGTGGTGCAGATGGCCAGCACTTCCTGTTCCTTGCCGTCTTCTTTGGCCAGGGTCCAGGGCGCCTTGTCGGCGATGTAGCCATTGGCGTGATCCGCCAGGGCCATGATTTCGCGCATGGCTTTGCCGAATTCGCGCTTTTCGTAGAACTCGGCCAGACGTGGGGCGGCTTCCTGTACTTCGCGGACCAGTAGCGGGTTGTCCAGCTCGTCACTGAGGGTGCCGCCGAACTTCTTCACGAAGTTGCCGGTGCGGCTGGCGATGTTCACCAGTTTGCCCACCAGGTCGGAGTTCACCCGCTGGGCGAAGTCTTCCAGGTTCAGGTCGAAATCATCCACCCGGCTGGAGAGCTTGGCGGCGAAGTAGTAACGCAGGTATTCCGGCCCCAGGTGATCCAGGTAGGTGCGCGCCTTGATAAAGGTGCCACGGGACTTGGACATCTTGGCGCCGTTGACGGTGACGAAGCCGTGGCTGTAGATGGCGGTGGGCTTGCGCAGGCCAGCACCGTCCAGCATGGCGGGCCAGAACAGGCCGTGGAAGTTGATGATGTCCTTGCCGATGAAGTGGTACAGCTCGGCGGTGGATTCCTTGCCCCAGTAGTCGTCGAAGTTCAGGCCTTCGCGGTCGCAGTAGTTCTGGAAGCTGGCCATGTAGCCGATGGGGGCGTCCAGCCAGACGTAGAAGTACTTGCCCGGGTAGCCGGGGATTTCAAAACCGAAGTAGGGGGCTTCGCGGGAAATATCCCAGGGCTGCAGGTCTTCGATCCATTCCTGCAGTTTGTTGGCCACCTGCTCCTGCAGCGCGCCGGAGCGGGTCCACTCGCGCAGCAGGGGCTCGAATTTCGGCAGGTCGAAGAACAGCTGGGTGGTTTCCTTTTCCACCGGGGTGGCGCCACTGACAGAGGAGTAGGGCTTGATCAGCTCCGCCGGGGTATAGGTGGCGCCGCACACTTCACAGTTGTCGCCGTACTGGTCTTCGGCCTTGCACTTGGGGCAGGTGCCCTTGACGAAACGGTCCGCCAGGAACATGCCTTTCTGCGGGTCGTAGAGCTGGGTAATGGTTTTCTCGACGATATAGCCGGCGTCCTTGTTGCGCTGAAACACCATTTCCGACAGCGCGCGGTTTTCCGGGCTGTGGGTGCTGTAGTAGTTGTCGAACTGGATCTGGAAGTCGGCGAAGTCCTTCTCGTGGTCCGCTTTCACTTGCGCAATTTGTTGCTCCGGGGTGATGCCGTTTTCTTCCGCCTTGAGCATGATGGCGGTGCCGTGGGCATCATCCGCGCACACATAGGTGCACTGCTCGCCGCGCAGTTTCTGGAAGCGTACCCAGATATCGGTCTGGATGTATTCCAGCAGGTGGCCCAGGTGAATGGGGCCATTGGCGTAGGGAAGGGCACTGGTCACCAGGATTTTGCGGGGCGTGTCACTCATGGGGTCGACGTCGTCATTCCGGAAAAAGGGTGGCCTATGATACGGGTGCGGCGGGGCTTTTTCATCCTGTGGGTGAACGGCTGTGCGGCATCTCCCACCACGGGTGATTGCCGGGGCCCGCTTTGGGGGATCTTGTGCTAGGGTTTCGGCTTAAAACAATTCTTTCAAGACAATGTTACCGGGCGCTTAGCTTATGCAGGCCATGGGGCGGCCCCTTTTGCCGTCAGGCCACCCGGTCAGGGGAAGGGTGAAAGTAACGATGTCACTGAGAGTGCGCATTCGGTGGTTGCTGGTGGTTTCCGCAGCCTGTTGTGTGGTGCTGGCTACCGTGGCGCTGTATTGGGTGAACCTGTCGCTGGTGGACACGCTTACCGAGCGCAACGCCGAGCGGGAGCTGGAAAAGGTGGAGGCCGCCTTTCTGGACCAGCTGTCCATCCTTCGGGTGCGGGCACAGGACTGGAGTCAGCAGCCGGATCAACCACCCACCAATCAGGGCGGGGTGGGGTATCTGGATCTGATGATGGAGCTGCGTGGCCGCTCGGTAGTGTGGAACAACGGCGCCGATAAGGTTTCTTCCCCGGTGTTTGAGACCCTGGCGACACGCTTTGACGAGCAGGGTTGCATGCCGATCTGGGGCGTCGTGCAGGTGGAGGGGCGTCCCCTGTTGTTCAGCACCGCGGTGGAGATGGGCTGCCAGGCCTACCTGCTGGGGGTGTGGCTGGACAGCGACTGGATGAGCTATTTGTCGGACCGGGTGGGCCATGCCTTGTATGTCCGCCAGGTGCCGGACTCTCTGAACCCGCAACGGGGCCTCACTGTGGCCGGGAGCGACCAGCTGCTGGGGCGGTTCCCGGTGCCGGATTTTCTCGGCGGCAACCCTCTGGAAGTGGTGGTGGAGCTGCCCAACGATGGGTACAAATCCCTGAACCTTTCGGTGCTGGTGATCGGTTTGATCATGGCGTTGCTGGCCGGGTTGACCGTGGTGGTGATCAATTACCGGATTCAGCCGATGCTGTTCGGGCGCTTGAATCTGGTGCATAACGCGGTGCGGTCCATTGCCCGGGGTGGGGCGCTGGATCAGCGGGTGCCGGTGCTGGGCAATGACGAAATTGGCGCCCTGGCGGAAGATTTCAATGCCATGGTGGACAGCATCAACCACGCCCAGAATCAGCTCGCGGATGCCCGTCGCCAGGCGGAGGAGGCGAGCCAGACCAAAAGCCAGTTCCTGGCCAATATCAGCCACGAAATCCGCACTCCGATGACGGCGATTCTTGGCTATACGGAGTTGCTCCGTGATGGCTCCCTGAGCCATGCGGACCAGAGCCGTTACCTCACCATCATTCAGCACAACGGGGATGCGCTGCTGGCGCTGATCAATGATGTGCTGGATCTGTCGCGCATCGAAGCGGGCCAGCTGCAGCACGAACAACGGCTGTTTTCCGTGACGGAGCTGCTGGATGAAGTGGTCGACAGCCTGACGTTACGGGCCTCGGAGAAGCAGATTGATCTGACCCTGTCCTACGTGACCGAGCTGCCGGCCACCGTCAGTGGTGATGCCTTCCGCTTGCGCCAGATTCTGGTGAACCTGGTGGGCAATGCGGTGAAGTTTACCGAGGAAGGCAGTGTGCGGGTGCGTGCCGGTTGGTCCGAGTCGGCGCAGCAACTGGAGGTCTCCGTGGAAGACACGGGGATCGGTATCAGTGAGAGTGAGGTGCAGAAAATCTTCCAGCCGTTTTCCCAGGCCGATGCGTCTCATTCCCGCCGTTACACGGGCACCGGGCTGGGCCTGAGCATTGCCCGTCAACTGGCCCGTTCCGAAGGGGGGGATATTACTGTTGCCAGCGAACTGAACAAGGGCAGTCGTTTTGCCCTGAATATGCCGTTGTCCCTGGCCTGCGAATTAGACGCAAGTGAATCCGCCGAACCGTTGCCCCAGCTGGCAGGCAGCTCCATGGCCCTGAACGGCCGGGCCCTGCTGGTAGAAGACAATACCGTGAACCGGATCTTTGTGCGCAAGGTGCTGGAAAAGGCCGGTATGCAGGTGGTGGAAGCGGAAGATGGCCGGGAGGCTTGCCGGCATTATGGCCAGGACAGTTTCGACCTGGTGGTACTGGATATGCAGATGCCGGTGATGGATGGCTACGAAACCGCCCGGGCCCTGCGCGACCGTGGCTTTAGCGGCCCGATACTGGCGCTGACGGCCAATGTGCTGGCGGTGGACCGCCAGCGCTGTCTGGATGCCGGTTGCGATGCCTTCCTGGGCAAGCCGATCCGGGTCAAGCAACTGCTTACCGTGTGTGCCGGCCTGCTGGCTCAGCCGGAAATTCCGGAGGGGCTGGATACCTGACCGCGACCCAGGGCCTCGCGAACCTGCTGCTGGGAAACCGGCTTGCTCAGATAGTCATCCACTCCGGCGTCGCGGGCTTTTTGGACATAGTCGCCGGTGGCGTGAGCTGACAGGGCGATGATCCAGGCATGGTGGTGGGTGGTGGATGCCTGTTCCAGGCTGCGGATTTCACGGGTGGCCTGGTAGCCGTCCATCACCGGCATTTCGCAGTCCATGAAAATGATATCCCAGTAGCCGGGCTGTTCGCGGACCAGATCCAGGGCCTGCTCACCGTCGCTGACCAGGGTGGCATGGATACCGAGGGATTTGAGAATGCTGTCGATCACCAGCTGATTCACCGGGTTGTCCTCGGCCACGATCACATTCAGGGCGCTGCCCTTTTCCAGCACGACGGTGGGTTCTTCTGCCGCCTGTTGGGCAAGGTGCTCATCGTGGCCGGTGAGCAGGCTGCGTTTGAGGGCCTGGCAGGAGAACGGGGTTTCGATCAGCAACAGGTCTTCGGGCAAATTGTCACTGAGCGGTTTGCCGGTGGGGTGCAGTAACACCAGTACCGGGTTACTGAAATGCTGGCGCAACCGCTGCACATATTGCGGGTTTTCCATCACCGCATGCTCAGCGATGACAAAATCCACCGGCCGGGAGGGGTTGGCCGGGTCCAGGGCACTTTCCACATCGCGGTATTCCAGGGTCTTTGCGCCCCAGCGCGTAAGGATCTGGGAGAGGCTGAGCAACTGGGCCGGAGTGTTGGAAATCAGCAGGGCGCTGCGATTCTTCAGGACCGGTTTGCTCTGGGGTTTTTCCACTTCCACCGGCAGTGACAACCAGAAGGTGGCGCCCCGGCCCAGCGAACTGGAGACCCCGATATCCCCATTGAGTAGTTCGATCAGGCGTTTGCAGATCACCAGCCCCAGTCCGGCACCGGTGTGTTTGCCCTTGCCGGAGAGTTCATGGAATGCCTGGAACAAACTGTTTTGTTGCCCTTCGTCCAGCCCCACACCGGTATCCACCACTTCAAACATGAGCACGCACAGGTTCTTTTCGTTAACCGGTTGCTTCACGGTGACATGCAGCGAGACATTGCCCCGTTCGGTGAACTTGAAGGCATTGCTGAGCAGGTTGGTGATGATCTGTTTGAGACGGATCGGATCGGTCTTGATGCGTTCCGGCACGCGGCTGTCGATATGGATATACAGCGGCAGTTTCTTCTCGCTGGAGCGCAGGGCAAACAAGCGCACGCAATCGTCCACAATGCTTTCCAGAGGCACGCTCTGGTAATCCAGCTCCAGCTTGCCGGATTCGATCTTGGAATAATCGAGAATGTCGTTGATGACCGTGAGCAGGGACTGGGTGGATTGGTAAATGGTGCCCACATACTGGGCTTGCTGCTGGGTCATGGAGGTCCGCCGCAGCAGGTCGGTCATGCCCATGATGCCATTCATGGGGGTGCGGATTTCATGGCTCATGGTGGCCAGGAATTCGCTCTTGGCATGGTTGCGGGCGCCGGCCTTGAAGGCTTCCATTTCCGCGATGGCCTTTTCGCGAATGGAGTCCGAATGGGCTTCCTTAAGGCGGCTGATGCGTCGGGCCAATGCCAGGGATAGCAGGATCACTTCCAGGAAAACGCCGGTCTGAACCAGATTTTCCGTGAGGGCGGTGCGCGGCAGTACGCCGTACTTGTTCAGCGCCATGGCCGCCACGCCGGTGATGAAGCAGGCCCAGGCAATAGTGAAGATGCGGGCATCCGGATCACCCGCGCGGGCGCGCAGCAGACCCACCACCAGAATGCTGAAATCCATCACCAGAATGGCGCTGACGGAAATCGGAATCAGAAAGCCGCGGCTGGTAAACGGAGCGGCAAGGAACAGCAAGGTGCCAATCCCCACCAGGCCTTTCAGCCATGCCGCCAGTCGCGGTGCTTTTTCCTGCAAGGACAGGAAATGCAGGGTAAACAACGGCGGCAGTAATACGATCAACGGCAGCAGATAGTGAATGATGTACTGGCTGACAAGCGGGGAGTGTGGCCACAGGTAGCGGTGGGCATAGCCGTGCAGTACCGCCAGGAACAGGGTCACCACTGCGGACCAGCACACGTACAGCAAATACACCTTCTCGCGAATGGAGAAGAACAATGACAGGTTGTAGAGAATCATCACCAGCATGCCGCCGAAAAAGATGCCCTGGATAATGGTCTGGTTCTGTGCGGAGAGGGCGAACTGTTCGTGGGTAAGCAAGCGTATCGGTAACTGGATGCTGTGCGGTGACGTTACCTTGAGATAGAAGGTGCTGTCCTTGCCACTGGGCAGTGAAAGGGGAAATGCCGGAGTGGGGTAGTTCCCCGGTCGCACGGCAAAATCCCGGTCCATGCCGGCCTGGTAATGGCTGATCAGATTGCCGCCGGCATCCAGCTGGTAGAGATCCAGTTCGCCAAGCATGGCGTAATCAACCAGCAGTTCCCAGTCGCTGTGTCGCGGGTTCTGGTTGCGCACGGCGAAGCGGAACCAGCAATGCTGATTGGTAAATCCCAGGTTGGGCATGTCTCCGCGGCTGGACTGCCAGGGAAGCGTCGGTTGTTTCTGCAGTGCGTTGATGGTCGGCGACTGCGCCGCGGGTGTGCAGAAATAATCCAGCCCTTGATAGGGCTGTAGTTCTTCCTGATTTTCGCCAATAATCTGCAGCTCGGGGCCGTTGGCCAGGACAGCCGGGGTCAGCCCGATCGAAAAGAAGGCAACAAGCAGAACAAAGGCAGTTTTCGCATCCTTGAACAACGTTTTTATTCCTGACAGAGGGTGCTGTTTATTGAGGGCCTGGACCAGTGGCCATAGCGTTTGTTTGCACCGCGTATCAGTGATGCTAGCAGCGTGGGCCGGGGGGCTCAATGCAGGGGGGACATAAGCCATGAGTCAGAGTGTAAACCGTTTTGCGGTGGGACCGGTGGTGGGTGAGGCAGGGGATTCCCATGTTCGGGTCTTCGGTGGCTTGCCGAAAGGGAAACTGTCGGCCGGAGAAAAAGGGTTGTGGGGGCGTATCCGCTGGCGACGGGCGGGGGAGATGGACTGGTCACCGCCAAGGGCGTTCCGGCTCAATGGCAACTTCGATGGCTCTGGTGTGGTGATCCTCAACCAGCTGCAGCCGGGCACTCGCTACGAGTACCAGGCGGGCTGGGTGAACACACAAGAGGATGTGGCGCTGGACT
>NZ_LWEJ01000002.1:0-82317 GCF_001635525.1 Alcanivorax sp. HI0007 | reverse complement strand
AATTGGACAGCCAGAACCACGTCTGGTGGTTCTGGCTGTCCAATTCCACTGGAAAAAGCCAGGCTGTCAGTGATCAAGACACCACCATTGTAGTCGCGGATGGCGTCTACAAGCCGGCCACCCTGCATGCCAGGGCCGGGGAGACTCTGACCCTGCACTTCGACCGACGGGATCCTTCCCCCTGCGCCGAGCAGGTGGTGTTCCACGGGCTCGACGTGAGCGAATTTCTGGAAACAGGTAGCATCACCACCGTGACCCTGAACAACCCGCCCGCCGGCGAGTACCGTTTTACCTGTCAGATGCAGATGTATCAGGGCAGATTGATTGTCAGCCCCGCAACTGCCCCACGCATGAAAGAGGAAACATGATGAAAGTCTTTTCGGCACTCCTGTTAGCTTTTCTGGTCACCGCCTGCGGTGATGACGGTCCGCCCGAGCCCCAGGCCACCGAAGCGGCTCCCGCCGCCGCTGAAGCAACAAAAACCGCCAGCACCGACAAGGTCCTGGAAGTCTACAAATCCCCGACCTGTGGCTGCTGTGGTGCCTGGGTGGATCACATGAAAGACAATGGCTACCAGGTGGTGGTCCACGAACAGCAGAACCTGCAATCCATCAAGGAAAAGGCCGGCATCCTCCCCGGACAGGGCTCCTGCCACACCGCCTTCATCGACGGCTATGCCATTGAAGGACATGTACCGGCTGCCGATGTGGACCGGCTACTGGCCGAGCGCCCGGACGCCAGGGGACTCACCGTGCCCGGCATGCCGGTGGGTTCCCCGGGCATGGAAATGGGCGACCGCGTGGATGCCTACGACGTACTGCTGTTCGATGAAAGCGGCACCGCTGTGTTCAGCCACTACCCGGGAACTGAATAGCGCCAGACCCGGCCGTAGGAGCGTCGCTGGCGGCGCGATATCCCAACTGCTGAAAAGACGGATTGACCACAGAAAGCACAGATATCACGGAGAACAAGACAAGTTTTCTCTGTGTGCTCTGTGCCCTCGGTGGGGAAAATGCTTTTGATCCTGGTGTGAAGGATCGCGCCGCCAGCGACGCTCCTACGGCCAGGACTGACCACCTACAGATTGTCACCGAAACCCGCTACAGTTTCCCCTTTTGCGTGTAACGAGACCCTGAATGCTTCCTCTCCATGACTGGCTGCTGCTGGCCAGCGTCTGCGCCCTGGGTGCCATGGCACCGGGCATCAGCCTGGCGGTGATCACCCGCCACACCCTGCATGGGGGAGCCCGGGCGGGCGCCCTTGCCGGCGCAACCCATGCCCTGGGAGTCGGCATCTGGGCCACCGCCACCGTCACCGGGTTGGCGGTGCTGTTCCACCGCTACCCGTCCCTGGAACTGGCATTCAGTCTCACCGGCGCCCTGTTTCTGTTATGGATGGCCTGGAAAAGCTGGCAGGCGGGCAAACAGCCGTTGCCGGCTGCCGATGCCGACAGCCAGTTCAATGTCCTGCACGGGGCCGCCCGGGACGGTTTCCTGGTGGCCTTTCTGAACCCGAAGGTGGCACTGTTTTTCCTGGCCCTGTTCAGCCAGTTCCTGCAGGCAGACATGGCCCAGGCCGCCCGCATCCAGATGGTGCTCACGTCCATGTTCATTGATGGCGGCTGGTATGTGCTGGTGGCGGTATTGCTTGGCCGCAGCCGTTTCCTGCCCTGGCTGCGGGCCCATCATCACTGGGTGGAAAAAGGCACCGCCCTGTTACTGGTAGTGATTGCCGCCAGCGTGGTCTGGCAGGCGGCGTGACGCCAGGAAGCCAGATTCACCGCTCCAAAAGCGTCAAAAGGCTCCCGACATCAATGCCCCCTTGCCCGCTTCTGCGAGTGACGAGGTACGAGTTTCGAAAGGCAAAACCAAACTCGGCTTTCGCGACTCGGTCCTCGCTTCTCGTCACTCGTCACACTCTGTCCATCATCCGTTCCATCCCCCTTTGACCTTGGGGTAGCCCCGAGGTTAATAATGGTTTCATGAACCGATACCTGCGCCCCAATCACCGGCCCTTACTGGCCGGCCTGCTTGCCATCTTGATGCTGGTGGTGACGAGCAGTTTGTCTGCGCAGGTTTCTGTCGGTCATCGGGATACCACTCCCCAGACCCACTGCCATCACCATGCAGAGATGGCACAGCCAGATCATAGCGACAGTCAGCACTGCCCCCAGGATGACGCCTGCCAGTGTCTGACCGTCTGCCAGATCAGTGCCACCACTATGGCCCTGTTCAGCGGCCAGGCGGAAATTCCCGATCGCCCGTGGCACCCCGGTCTGGAGAGCAGCCTGCACGACGGCATCCACCACCTGCCGTTACGGCCACCCTCCCTGATTGTTTGAGTTCGTTTTCACACTCAAACAATCAGGAGATACATCATGAAAACCGCAGATCCGTTTTCCCTGCCACGACGTCGTTTCGTGCAGGGTCTGGCGCTGGGCGCCACCGGCCTGGGACTGGGGCTGACACCCGGCCAGCTGCTGGCCCGCCAGGGTCATACCGGCACCCCCACCCTCAGTGGTGACACCTTCCACCTGACCCTGGGCGGCGCCGACGTAAACATCACCGGCAAGACCCGACCGGCCACAACCATCAACGGCATCGTCCCCGGCCCCACCCTGCGCTGGCACGAAGGTGACACTGTCACCCTCAAGGTCACCAACATGCTGCCGGAAACCAGCTCCATCCACTGGCACGGCCTGCTGCTGCCGTTTGAAATGGATGGCGTGCCCGGCCTGTCATTCGATGGCATCAAACCCGGTGAAACCTTCACCTACCGTTTTCCGGTCAAGCAGAGCGGTACTTACTGGTATCACAGCCATTCCGGTTTTCAGGAACAGACCGGCCTGTACGGTTCCATCATCATTGATCCGAAAAACCCTGAGCCGCATGCCGTGGACCGGGACCAGGTCATCGTGCTGTCAGACTGGAGTGACGAGGACCCGAAGCACATCTTCGCCACCCTGAAAAAACTCAGCCACTACTACAATTTCAATGAGCGCACCGTGTTCGACACCCTGCGCGATTTCCGCCACAAGGGCGTAATCCAGACCCTCAAGGATCGCCACATGTGGAACACCATGCGCATGAGCGATCGTGACCTGGCCGACGTGACCGGTTACACCTACACCTACCTGATGAATGGCCAGAGCCCCAACGGCAACTGGACCTGCCAGTTCAATCCGGGTGAACGCCTCCGCCTGCGCTTTATCAACGCCAGCGCCATGACCTTCTTCGACATCCGCATTCCTGGCCTGGACATGACGGTGATTGAAATGGATGGTCAGCCGGTCAGACCGGTGCCCTTCCACGAGGTGCGCCTGGGTGTGGCAGAAACCCTGGATGTGATCGTGGAACCCAAAGCGGACCAGGCCTACACCCTGTTTGCCCAGAGTATTGACCGCAGTGGCTTTGCCCGTGGCACCCTGACCCCGAACCCGGCCATGTCAGCGCCAGTGCCGGAGATGGATCCTCCACCGTTGCTGGGCCATACCGAAATGGGCATGGGCGCCATGCAGCACGGCGACGGTCATGAAGGCATGGACCATGGGCAGATGAACCACAACATGGCAGGCATGAAGCACAGCGATCACGGCAACGCCGTCCCCTTTGCCGTCGATCCCAACAACCCGGACCTGCCGCCCAGAAACAACGCCACCGACCATGCCGCCACGGAATATGGACCCGGTGTGGACATGCGCGCCATGGCCCCGGGCGAGATGCTTGCCGACCCGGGTATCGGCCTGCGCGACCGGGACTGGAAAGTGCTCACCTATGCGGACCTGGAAACCGCTGGCGGGCCACCGGACAGCCTGCACCCGGAACGGGAAATCGTGTTGCACCTGACCGGCAACATGAGCCGCTACATGTGGAGCTTCAACGGCATTCCCTTTGCGGATGCCGTTCCCCTGGAGCTTTACCACAACGAGCGGGTTCGCATTACCCTGGTCAACGACACCATGATGACCCACCCCATCCATCTGCATGGCCTGTGGAGCGATCTGGAAGTAGGCGATGGCAAACTGCTTCGCAAGCACACCGTCACCGTGAAACCCGGCGAAAAACTCAGCTACCTGGTGCGCGCCGATACCCTTGGCCGCTGGGCCTATCACTGCCACCTGCTTTACCACATGGACGCGGGCATGTTCCGGGAAGTGCGTGTGGTCGAAGCGCCAGCGGATGGCAGCCACGCACACCATGGCGCTCACGGGGAGGACGCATGATGAAAACACCGCCCCTTCTGCTCAGTGCCCTGACAGCCATAACCGTCGCCATGCCGGCCTGGTCCATGAGCGAACACCCGCCCCGCTTCAGCAAAGTACTGGTCGACCAGCTTGAGTTGCGTGACAGCGACGAAGGTACGGTGCTGGGCTGGGATGCCAACGCCTGGTACGGCAGCGACCTGAACAAGCTGTACCTGTCCACGGAAGGCGAACGACTCATGGACCCGGAACACAGCGACGAAGACGCCGGCACGGAAAGCGCACAAACCCGCCTGGCCTGGAGTCACGCCTTCGCCCCCTACTGGGACTGGCAACTGGGCTGGCGCCGCGACTGGCAACCCGACCATCCCAACCGGGACTGGGCCAGCCTGGGTATCCAGGGCCTGGCACCCTACTGGTTCGAGGTTGATGTCCAGCTGTTTCTGGGCAAAGACAGCCTCAGCGAACTGCGAGTGGAAGCGGAATACGAGCTGATGCTGACCCAGCGTCTGGCGCTGGTGCCGGAGGTGGAAGCCCGCTTTTACGGCAAGGACGATGACGACCTGGGGGTTGGCGATGGTCTGGTGGCCATCGAATCCGGCCTGCGACTACGCTACGAAATCCGCCGGGAGCTGGCGCCCTACATCGGCGTGCACTGGGAAAAGCAGTACGGCGACACCGCCGACAGCACGCGGGCGGCAGGCGGTGATCCGGAGGAGGCATCGTTGGTGGCCGGGGTCTACTTCTGGTTCTGACGAACCCAATGAAATCTTGCGTAGGGTGTCACTGAGCCTAAGGCGAACTGCACCGTTGGCCGAAGGTGGTTGGTGCAGTTCGCCTTAGGCTCAGTGCACCCTACGGGGCACCTATGCCGAGGAATTATCGTATTCCTCGTTTTCCAGCGTCCGCAGTTCCCGGTTGTTCTGAATCTGGATATCCAGATCCCGCAGGCGGCCATCGCCGATACCGTAAATCCAGCCATGGATGGTCAGAGGCTGATCCCGGCGCCAGGCTTCCTGAACCACCGTGGTGTTGGCCACATTGATCACCTGACGGGCCACGTTCAGTTCACACATGCGGTCCAGTTGGGCCTTTTCATCGGGCAGCTTGATCAGGTGTTTGCGGTTACGCAGATACAGCTCACGCACCTGCCGCAGCCAGTTGTCGATCAGACCATGGGGCACATCTTCCATGGAGGCTTTGACCCCGCCGCAACCATAGTGCCCCACCACCATGATGTGCTTCACCTTCAGCACATCCACGGCGAATTGCAGCACCGACAGCAGGTTCAGGTCGGTGTGATTCACCAGATTGGCCACGTTGCGGTGCACAAACAGCTCGCCGGGCATCAGCCCCACCACCTCGTTGGCCGGTACGCGAGAGTCCGCACAGCCAATCCACAGATACTGCGGACTCTGCTGTTCGCCCAGCGCCTTGAAGAAGCCCGGGTGCTCCTGCTCAATGTCGTGGCGCCATTGCTCGTTGTTGCTGAAGAGTTCGGGAAGGGATTTCATGGTCTCTCGCTACATTCATGGACTGGACGCCGGGCAGGTCACCCGGGCGTTAACCACCGGTCATATTCATAAACCGTACCAGTTGCTCGCCCGGGGCCAGGTTAAAGTCGTGCCGTTCCGGTTTGATTGCCATGGCATCAATGATTGCCTGACGCAGGGGGGCATCATCCGTGGGGTGTGCCCGCAGTACCGCGCGCAGGTCCACACTGTGTTCGTGCCCCAGGCAAAGAAGCATACGGCCCTCGGCGGTAATCCGCACCCGATTACACAAATGGCAAAAATTTTGTGAGTGGGGAGAGATAAAGCCGATACGGCTGTCACTGCCCGGTACCTGCCAATAGCGGGACGGCCCGCCGGTCTTTTCCGCCATGGGTACCAGGGTCAGGCGCTCGCAGAGCTGATCCCGGAGTTCTTCGGAGGAGACAAACGCCAGCCCCCGGTCATGCTCACTGATCTCCCCCAGGGGCATTTCCTCAATAAAAGAGATATCCAGCCCTTTATCGAGGGCGAAATCCACCAGCGCTGGCACCTCATCCTGGTTTCGACCGCGCAGGATCACGCTATTCAGCTTGATACGGCGGAAGCCGGCCCGGCGGGCCGCCTCAATGCCCGCCAGCACCTTGCCCAGGTCGCCGGTGCGCGTCAGGGCGCGGAAACGTTGCGGGTCCAGGGAATCCAGGCTGATATTGAGTCGATCCAGACCGCCAGCCTTCAGATCCCCCGCAAAACGGCCCAACCCGGCGCCGTTGGTGGTCATATTCAGTTCATCCAGCCCCGGAATCGCACCAAGATAGCGCACCAGATTTGTCACATCACGGCGCACCAGCGGCTCCCCCCCGGTCAACCGGATCCGCCGTACCCCCAGCGCCACCAGCACCCGGCCCAGCCGCCCCATCTCCTCCAGAGTCAGCACCTGGGCCCGGGGTACAAAGGTCATATCCTCCGCCATGCAGTACACACAGCGAAAATCGCAACGGTCCGTCACCGACAACCGCACATAGTCGATAGTGCGACCAAAGCGGTCCTGCAGTAGCGGATTGTCAGTGAAAGTATCAGCGGCCATGGCGGTACTGTAGCAAATGCGGGGCCAAGCCGGGGAACCGGCGCTTACTCGGGCAATAACCTCCCGGTTCCGCCCTCCTGGGGAGCCCTTCGTGGCTCCCCAGCCCCTGTTGGCTACCCCACGCCCGTCGGCCGGTACTGGCTCCGGTTGGTCAGGCCCTTGCCGGTCTTGTTAGAATGTTCGCCGACCTGAATGCGGGGCGCAGCCGGATCATGAAACGCCATGTCCGCCATACCCCTTATTCCGAATTCATCTACCCCTAAAGGGTTTCCATGCAAATTTCTGAAAACACCGTAGTGTCCATCCACTACACCCTCACCAACAACGCCGGCGAGACCATCGATTCCTCCATCCAGCGTGGCGAGCCCCTGGCCTACCTGCACGGCGCAGGCAATATCATTCCCGGTCTGGAAAAAGCCCTGGTGGGTAAGGCCGCCGGCGACAAGCTGGACGTGACCGTTAACCCGGAAGAAGGCTATGGCGAGCGTCACGAGCAGCTGATCCAGCAAGTGCCGAAAACCGCTTTCGAAGGCAACGAAGAGAACCTGCAGCCGGGCATGCAGTTCCAGGCCCAGACCGAAGCCGGTCCGCGCATCTTCACCATCACCGCTGTGGAAGGTGATGAAGTGACCGTTGATGGCAACCACCCGCTGGCAGGCGAAACCCTGAACTTCGCCGTGGAAGTCACCGAAGTGCGTGAAGCCTCCGACGAAGAGAAAGAGCACGGCCACGTACACGGCCCGGAAGGCCACGACCACTAAGGTCTGACCCTCCAGAAAAAAGGCGCCATTGGCGCCTTTTTTATTTACTCCCTTAACCCCCCCACAAACCTGTACCACAGTGAATGCAGGGTGAATTCGGCACCGTTTTCTGCCTCCTTTCTTATCAAAATGACAGCGCTCCCCGGCTTGCTCCACTTTCTTGTTGTCGATTATGCAGACTTTTGTAAAGCCATATTGAATGTATCCTCAGCGGCCAAATAGGATCGATGCTCTTTGATTTTTCTGTTTTTACGGGAGAGCTTCATGCGCTACATAACGATATTAATTCTTTCCGCTTTGCTTTCGAGTATTTCCCTGTCTGCTCACGCACTGGAAAAACGAAAATTCTGTGTTTTCGACATCATTGGCGCTAACGGTGATATCTATAACATCATGAAGGATTACAAAACCGCCGCCGTTGCCTGGGGCGTGGATGTGGAACTCAAGCCCTTCACCGATGAAAAGATCGCCGCAGAAGATCTGAAAGCCGGCCAATGCGACGCCGCCGTCCTCACCGGTATTCGTGGCCGTCAATTCAACAGCTTCACCGGCAGCATGGACTCCATTGGCGCCATCCCCAGCTATGAAGCCATGAGAACCGTGATTTCTGTTATTGCCAGTGACACCCCGTCCATCAACAAACAACTGGTATCCGGCCCCTACGAAGTTGGTGGCGTGGTTCCCATGGGCGCGGCATTTCTTTTCCTGAAGGATCAGGAACTGGATACCGTAGAAGAGTTGTCCGGGAAATCCATCGCCGTGCTTGAGTACGACAGCGCCCAGGCAAACATGGCCTCCCGTGTTGGCATGTCACCGGTCATGTCCGACATCACCAACTTCTCTACCCGCTTCAACAATGGTTCCGTGGATATCTGCTTCGCTCCCATCATGGGCTTTTCTGCCCTGGAACTGTACAAGGGCATGGCGCCGGATGGCGGCATCCTCGACTATGTACTGGGTCAGCTCAGCGCCCAGATCATTCTCAAGAAAGACCGCTTCCCCGCGGACTATGCCCAGCAGTCCCGGGAATTCATGTATGGCCAGTTTGACCGTGCCATGCGTGTCATTGATAACGCCAGCAACGAAGTGGATGACAAGTGGTGGATCCGTATCCCGGATAACGACAAGCTGCGTTACGACGAGATGATGCGCGAAGCGCGTGTGGCCCTGACCCAGGACGGAGTCTACGACAAGTCCATGATGGGTCTGCTGAGAAAGGTCCGTTGCAAGCTGGAACCGTCACGGGCGGAATGCGTTAACCCCATGGAATAATCTTTCGGGGCCGGGAATTTCCCGGCCCTTTTTCATCCTGCTAAACACCACATCAAAAGCCTCAAGGCCTGCTCCCTGAAAACAGTGCCATGCACCCTTTCACCTGAACGTCCACTTGATCCAGCCGGCTTTCCAGTGCCTGCTTCAAACTGGCCAGCGAATCATTCTGATTGGAAAAGATGCCCTTGCGGTTATACACCTTCATAGCACCTCGGGCGGCAAGGTTGCGCGGCACATCGCCTTGCAGGATCGTGGCACCAAACATCCGGGCACCGGGATTCAGCAATGGCAACAGGTGATCGAACGCACAGGCTTTCTCGAGCATGGTTCCGGGTAGACAGTGCAACAGCAGGTTCATGCCGAGTGAATCGAATTTGTCACCCTGATAGTCGATGGGCTCCAGCACATTACGCTGCAGGTTTTGCGGTTGATAGCGCTCTATGCGCCGGGAGCAGAAGTCCAGGCTGTTGGGGTTCAGGTCCATCAGCGCCACGCGCGGATTCAAGGCGGGGAAATTGACTTTATCCAGAAAGTAACCGCTGCCCACGCCCACATCCAGATGATTGTCGCTGATGTTCTGCTGATAATGGGCCAGCAGGATAGACGCAGGGCAGCGCCACAACCAGCGACAGGACAACCCCAGAACTCCCATATCATAAAGAGTGAGAACAAAAGGGCTGTAAACAGCCTGGCCAGCGTGAGCATCATCCTTGTGCATGTGCATCTCCGTTTCTAATAAATAATCCTGGGATGGTTTAGCCCATGGCTGGTCGGGAGAGCCGAACGCAGTCTCTTCATATCCAGGTGCTGCTCAATCATTCCCGCCAGCCGGTCCAGGTCCTGCTGCCGATGGTCATCGTAATCCACTGCCCGGTCACCGCGAAGCCCCGCCCACTGCAGTAGCGCGTTGCAGGCTACGGCATTATCGAACAGACCGTGCAGATAACATCCCATAATCTGATCATCGTCACTGATGGCGCCCTCATCCCGGTCACCCAGCTGCAACATGGGCCTTAATAAAGCCGGCCCTTCGCTGATGCCATTGTGAATTTCGTAACCGTGGATGGCGGCTCCCGCTGGCAAGAAAACGCCCTGCACAGTGCGCAACTGCTTGCCGGAAATCAGACGGGTGGTCATGGCCAGCCAGCCAAGCCCCGGGCTGCTGCCCGCATCGCTTTCCAGCCCGTCAGGATCCTCAATCCGCGCACCCAGCATCTGGAACCCCCCGCAAATACCCAGCACCTTGCCACCATAACGCAGGTGTTTTTCGATCTGTTTGTCCCAAGCCTGCTCGCGCAGGAATGCCAGGTCAGCGCGGGTTGCCTTACTACCAGGGAGGATGACCAGATCCGCCGCCGGCCAGACCTCACCCATTTTCACAAAACGCAGGTCCACATGAGGGTGCAGGCGCAGAGGATCAAAATCATTGTGATTGCTCATGCGCGGCAACACCGGTACCACCACCTTGAGGGCATCGTGCTCATGGTCACCGGGATCGGCCACCGCGTCCTCAGCATCCAGCGTCAGGCCATGCAGGTAGGGCAGCACCCCGAACACCGGTTTGCCGGTGCGATCTTCCAGCCAGTCCAGCCCGCCCTGTAATAACGACAAGTCACCACGAAAACGGTTGATGACAAACCCCAGGGTGCGTTGCTGTTCTGTTTGGGAAAGAAGGTCCAGCGTGCCGGTGAGATGGGCAAAGACCCCACCGCGATCAATATCCGCCACCAGAATCACCGGGCAATCCACCATTTCGGCAAAGCCCATATTGGCAATATCGTTGTCACGCAGGTTGATTTCCGCCGGACTGCCTGCGCCTTCGGCGATAATCACATCATAACGGGAAGAGAGATCCTGCCAGGCCGCCAGCACTGCCTCACGGACGGTGTTCTTATAGGCGTGATAATCCAGTGCCTGCATGTTGCCCAGCACCTGGCCACGGAGTATCACCTGGGCCCCCATATCGGTCTGCGGCTTGAGCAACACCGGATTCATGTCACTGTGCGGTTCAATCCCGCAGGCCAGGGCCTGTAGTGCTGTCGACCGTCCAATCTCCCCACCGTCCACGGTCACTGCACTGTTCAACGCCATATTCTGCGGCTTGAACGGCGCCACCGAATACCCCCGCTGAGCAAACCATCGACACAACGCCGCAACAACCGTACTTTTCCCGGCGTCGGAAGTGCACCCCTGAACCATCAGTGTTATCGACGAACGACCCGCCATCACTTGTTTTCGCTATTAACTATTCACTGTTAACTATTAACTAGAGCTCCACGCCCTTCTGCGCCCGCACCCCCAGATCCTTGAAGGCATGCTTTACCACTTTCATTTCGGTGACGGTGTCGGCCAGCTCGATCAGTTCCTTCGGCGCATAGCGACCAGTGACGATGGCATGTTGCATGGCCGGGCGCTGTTGCAGATCGTCGAGCACGGTATCCAGGTCCAGATACTCATAACGCAACGCAATGTTCAGCTCATCCAGCAACACCATGTGGTAGCTGTCGTCCTGCAGCATTTTTTGTGCGATATCCCAGGCGGCACTGGCAGCAGCCACATCCTTTTCCCGGTCCTGGGTATCCCAGGTATAACCCTCGCCCATGACGTGGTAATCCACATTGGGCAGATCGCGAAAAAAGGCTTCTTCACCGGTACTGAATGCGCCCTTGATAAACTGCACCACGCCCACCTTCATGCCATGCCCCAGGGCCCGGGCCAGCATGCCGAACCCGGAACTGCTCTTGCCTTTGCCGGGTCCGGTGAGCACCAGCAGGATGCCCTGATCCTTGTCCGCATTGGCAATCCGCTCACGCATGATTTGCTGTTTCTTTTCCATCCGCCAGGCATGGCGCTCAGGACTTTTCGGATCGGGTTTTATACTGTTTTCCATTTTTTGGTTCTTTTCTCAACGCTTTTGACTGCCGCTATTAACCCGGCAATACAATAAACATGATTTCTGGTGGTTCACTCCGTAGGAACTATGCTTGCATGGCGAACTGACGGGCGATCTGAGCAAGCCGGTTCGCCATGCAAGCATAGCTCCTACGGCCCATTAACCGTTTTCATGCCGGCACAAAAACCGGCACACCATTGATGTTCCCCACACTGAGTTTCTGGTCGTACAACCGCTCCAGGGCTGCCGGCACCAGCATGGTCTCGGCAGGGCCGAAGCACAGCTCGCCATCGGGATAGAGCAGCAACAGGTGATCACACCAACGGGCGGCCAGGTTGAGATCATGCAGACACATGAATACCGCCGCGCCCTCTTCCGCCTGGCGATGCAGCAGCTCCATCACCGCCACCTGATGATGCAGATCCAGATGATTTGTGGGCTCATCCGCCAGCCAGATGGCCGGCTGCTGGGTCAGTGCCGTGGCAATGGCCACCCGCTGGCGCTCCCCGCCGGAGAGGGTGCTGACCAGCCGATCACCGAGCAACCCCAGCGACAGGGCCTCCATGGCCTGATTGGCCAGACGCAGATCCCTGGCGGTTTCCCGCTGCCAGGGCGACAGAAAAGGGTGACGGCCAATCAGCACCGTTTCCCGAACCGTGGCCGGAAAACTGTCCTGACGTTCCTGAAAGACCACCGCCAGTTTTTGCGCCAGTTGCCGACGGCGCAGTTGAGTCAGACAGTCACCGTCCAGCGACACCTGACCACTGCGTGGCGGCCTTAATCCGGCCAGGGTATGCAGCAGGGTGGACTTGCCCGCACCATTGGGGCCCAACACCCCCCAACGCTGTCCCGGCAAAATCCGCGCGGAAAATGGCTGCCCTGCCGCACGGCCGGGAATATCCACCACCAGATTGCTGGCTTCGAGGATCGCCATCACCGACTCCGGTACAACAGAAACAGAAAAGTGGGCACCCCGAGCAACGCCGTAATCACCCCCACCGGCAACTGCTCCGGGGCCATCATGGTCCGCGCCAGGGTATCGGCGATGGTGAGCAAGGCACCACCCGCCATGACACTGGCCGGCAGAATCAGGCGCTGATCATTGCCCAGCACCAGTCGCAGCATGTGCGGCACTATCAGGCCAACAAAACCCACACTACCGGCCGTGGTCACGGCTACCGCCGTGAGCAGACTGGCCAACCCATAGACCAGCCAGGCCAGTGGCTTCACCGCCACCCCCAGGGCCGCGGCCTGCAATGGCCCCCGGGCCAACACATTGAGGCTGCGCCCCAGCGGCAGGGTCACGATCAGCACCGGGATCAACACCAGCCAGGCCAGCCACGGCGAGCGGGCATAACTCAGATCGCCCATCAGCCAGTAGAGCATACCGGGCAAACGGTCCGCGGGACTCAGCGACAACATGAAGGTAATCACTGCCCCCCAGCCGGCCGCGATCACCACACCGGTGAGCAACAGGCGCGTCGGCGTCCAGCTGCCTCGTCCCTGGGCCAGACCGAACACCAGCAGGGTGGAAAGCAGTGCACCGGCAAAGGCGGAGCCGGACACCATGGCGGTGCCCAGCCCCAACAACATGGACGCAAGCGCCCCCACCGCCGCACCACCGGAAATACCGAGCACGTAAGGATCCGCCAGCGGGTTACGCAACAACACCTGCATCAGGGCGCCGGCCAGGGCCAGCAAACCACCGGTGGCAAAGGCCGCCAGGGCACGGGGCAAGCGCAGGGAAAACACCAATTCACCGAACAGCGGATCTCCCCGACCGGCCACCGCCATCGACAACTCCGAGAGGCTCATGGACACACTGCCAACGGTCACCGCCAACAGTAGTGACAGCGCACCCAGTGCCGCCAGCATCAGCAGGGAAGAGATGGCCCGGCGACTAATCACGGGCGCGCACGGTGTCGAGATGGCTGCACAGGGTACGGGTGCCCGCCAGCATCTGTGGGGTGGGCCGCTGCAGGGTGGACGGAGCCACAAAGAACAGGTTGCCGGACTGCACCGCACGCAAGGAAGCAAACTGCTTCCAGGGCTCCAGCCAGGACGGATCGTCCTCGCCCATGCCTCCGGCGATGATCACTTCCGGGTCCTTGGCCAGTACCGCCTCACGGCTGATTTTGGGTGCCAACGCGGCCAGCTCACCGAACACATTGACGCCACCGCAAATCTCAATCGCCTCGCTGATCAGGTGCGCGTTATTCACGGTCATCAGGGGCTCTTCCCAGACCTGGTAGAACACTGTCACCGGTGCCGCCTCCGCATAGCGTTGGCGCAGGGAATCCATACCACTGCGCAGGGAATCTGCCGCCCCCTGCCCCACCGCTTCGGTCCCGGCCAGCACGGCCAGGCGTTCCAGGGTGGTGCTGATATCGTCAAAGCGACGCGGCTCGCTGTGGTACACCGGCACGCCCATGGTCTGCAGGCGCTCCACCTGCTCCATGGGGTTACCACTCTGCCAGGCAACGATCAGATCCGGCTTCAGAGCCAGTATCGCCTCCAGGTCCAGCCGATTGTAGCTGCCCACCCGCGGCAGTTTTTTTGCCGCCGGCGGATAGTCACTGAAACTCACCGCCCCGACCAGTTGTTCACCGGCACCGGCGGCGAACACCAGTTCGGTGGCACCGGGAGACAGGGCAATAACGCGAGTGGCCGGCTGGTCCAGGCAGACCTGCCGATCCGTATCATCGGTGACACAGACCTGTGCCCGGGCCAGCCCGCTCCCCAGCCACAGCATGACGGCCAACAGGGGAAGACAACGGCATAACAGACGGGCTGGGGGCATGGCGGACTCCGGGTTTCAGTTACTGCACATCGTAGCGCAGGCTTACCATTACGGAACGCCCGGCGTTCAGATAGTTCCAGCCGCTGAAGTTCCTGGCAGTGGCATACTCTTTATCGAGCACGTTTTTCAGCGTCAGGCGGGTGGACCAGTTCGGCGCGAACCGCCAGCCGGCACGCAGGTCCAGCAGACCGAATCCGGACAGACGCTGGGTGTTGGCGGCATCGTTGTAGCGATGCCCCTGGAAACTGGCAGTGCCCCCCAGGGTCACGGTGCCGATGCGTCGATCCACATCCACCCGACCCAACCGCTGGGCACGACGGGGAATGACGGTATCGGTATCCCGGTCTTCCGGCTTCAGGGCAGAGAACGCCACCCGTACCTGCCACTGTTGCCAGTCCATCCCCAGGGCCAGTTCCGCGCCTTCGATACGGGCCTTGTTCACATTGAACGAGGAGCCTCTGCTGCCGTCATAAACAATCAGATCATCAATGTTGGTACGGTACACTGCCGCATCCCAGAACCAGTGTTCATACTGGCCCCGCACACCCAGCTCACCGGTTTCCGAGGACTCCGGCTTTAGATTCGGGTTGCTGAAAAAGAACGGCGGCGAATCCGGGAAATACAGATCGTTGAAGGTGGGCGCCTTGAACGCCGTGCCGTAACTGAGCCGCACCCGATGCGCATTGTCCAGCTTGTAGCCCAGTGCCGCAGCCCCGGTCACTTTGCTGCCGTAGGCATCGTTGTCGTCGTGCCGCAGGCTGCCCTGCACATCCAGCGGGCCGAAGTGCAACAGCGCCTGGCCAAACGCCGCCTTGTTGTCCCGGTCGGTCACGTCATACTCATTGCTGCTGGTGATCTCGTCACGCAGGTATTCGCCACCCAGCACAAACTGATGGGCCCCGGCCGCAAACACATTCTGCCAATTGACGGTACGGGTGCGGGTATCGAAGACACCATTGCTGACGTCATTGGCAAAGTCTTCGCTTTCGTCCTTGGCCTGGCTGATCAGCACCTTGGTCTGCCAGCCATCGGTGAGCATCACCTCGCCTTTCAGGCCAGCCACTTCCAGTGCGTAGTCGATATTTCTGTCGTCCGCCGGGGTGCTGCCTTCGAATTCGGTATTCCCCTGGGTATGAAAACCGAACACCCCGATTTCACCACGATCGCCAAAGCGATGGCTGATTTTGGCAATGCCGGCAGTGTTGTCGTAGCCGCGCTCCTCGCTGTTTTCGCGCAGCTCGATGCCATTGGTGCGGAAGCGATTGATGCCCAGGGTATAACGGGTACCGCCCTGTTCGCCGGACACCCCGGCACCCGCATTCATGGTGCCAAAACTGCCGGCGCCGAAATCCAGCCAGCTACCGTCATCGCGGGTAAAGAGCTGCACCACGCCGCCCACCGCATCGGCACCGTACAGGGAGCCCCGCGGCCCACGAACCACCTCGACCCGCTCCAGCATGGCCGGCGGCAGATATTGCCAGGCCGGACTGCCGACAGTGGCGGACCGCAAGCGCACCCCGTCCACCAACAGCAGGGTCGCATTACTGGACGTGCCCCGCATGAAGACACTGACACTCTTGCCGAAGGAGCCATTACCGGTGGTATCCACACCGGGCTGGCCACGAAGAATATCGGCCATGTCCACCGGTTGCTGGTCGCGGAGTTGCTGCTCATCAATCACCGTGACCGAAGACAGTGACGCCTCGGTAGTACGGCTGACCAACACGGGGGTGACCACCACCGGATTCAGCATGGCGATCTGTTGTGATGAGGCCGTATTCGCCTGCACCGCCGACGGCAAGACAGACAAGGACAGGGCGGCAGGTGCCACCAGTAAACGCAAAGACATGAAGGAGATCCCCTGTTGCCGTGCCCACCCGCACGGCCTGGATTCAGCCGCGGAGACACAACAGGGATAACCGGCACCGGACAGTACCGTGACACCCCGCCATCGCCCACCGCGACGCCAAGTTTCACCTTCTGGCCGGTCTCCGGGCTGATGAGCGAGGGGGAATCCCTCGGCGCGTTCGCCTTCCCATGCACCCTCTCGGGCTTTGGCACAGTGGCACTACGAAACGCGTTTTACTCAATCACCGTTGCGGGGGCAGCGTCGGACTGGCATTGCTGGGGCAGCAAAGCGCACCGACTTCCCGTTCAACCCGGCTGTGTGTGAACAGGCGGGCACCGGAAGGTGGCGCGAAATTACCAACGGCGGCAGCAATAAGCAAATGGATATGCCCTGCTTGAGGAAAATTCAGGGCCCGTTGTGATCTGCTAATACTCCCCTCCGTTGGCGTCTTGCGAGCAAGGCGCCAACCGCAAGACGGCAAGGCCCTTACTTGACAGCGCTGGACCAGGGGCAGAGGATTTGCCGCTTTCCGGCCCCTGGCCTTTTCGGGAGTGTTCCGTGACCCACTCTGCCCATTGGCAAAAAGCGATTCCCTCGCCCAGTCAGCAACACCGTGAAACCGCCCTGGCCCGCCAGGCGCAGCTCACCAAACCCGCCGGCTCACTGGGTCGCCTGGAAACATTGGCCATCACCCTGGCAGCACTGCAACACACCGACACCCCCGCCGCCGACCGTATCAGCATCGCCGTCTTTGCCGCCGATCACGGCATCTGTGCCGAGGGCATCTCCGCCTTTCCCCAGGCGGTCACCGGTCAGATGATTGCCAACTTCGTGGCCGGCGGGGCTGCCATCAGTGTTATGGCCCGGCACCTGGGCGCGACACTGGAAGTGATCAATCTGGGCACCGCCACGCCGCCCCCTGTCAGCGATGGCGTGATTGATGACAGCATCGCCGCCGGCACCGCCAATCTGGCCCGCCAGTCAGCCATGTCGACGATGCAGCTGGAACAGGCCCTGGCCGCCGGCGACCGTGCCGCCCAGCGCGCCGCAGACCAGCAGGCCCAGCTGTTTATCGGTGGCGAAATGGGCATCGGTAACACTACCAGCGCCAGCGCCGTGGCCTGTGCCCTGCTGGCCGAACCGGCGGCAGCCCTGGCCGGGCCCGGTACCGGCCTGGATGCGGAGGGCGTCAGCCACAAGATCACCGTGATCGAGCGGGCCCTGGCCCGTCACGGCAACAACCGGGAACCGCTGGCGGTTCTCGAGTCGTTAGGCGGATTTGAAATAGCGGCGCTGGCCGGAGCCATGATCGGCTGTGCCGTCCGTGGCATTCCCGTGCTGGTGGATGGCTTTATTGTTACCGTGGCCGCCCTGGCCGCCGTGCGGCTGCGACCGGCATTACGGGAGTGGTTATTGTTCGCCCACCACTCCCGGGAGCCGGGCCATACCAGACTGCTTGACGCGCTGGACGCGGAGCCGATCCTCAATTTGTCCATGCGGCTGGGCGAAGGCAGCGGCGCGGCGGTGGCCGTGCCGGTGATTCGCAGCGCCTGCGCCCTGCATAACGACATGGCCACCTTTGCCAATGCCGGCGTGGCCAGCTCGCAATAGACAGTAACGAGTCGCGAGATGCGAGTTGCGAAAACCCAAACAGGTTTTGTCTTTCGAAACTCGCATCTCGTAACTCGCTACTGAACCCAGCGACAAAAGAGCAAACAGTCAGTCGCCAAGTTTGGTAACAAGGATAACTATGACCACCACCCTGTTTGATCTGATTCGCCACGGCGAACCCGCCGGCGGTCACATGTATCGCGGCCACAAGGACGATCCGCTCAGCGAGCTGGGCTGGCAACAAATGCGCGATGCCATCCAGACGGACGATCAATGGGATCACATCCTCACCTCCCCGTTACTGCGCTGCCGGGAATTCGCCGCCGAATTGTCAGCACAGCAACATATACCCTTCACCGTGGCCCACGATTTCAAGGAAATCAGCTTCGGTGACTGGGAAGGAAAAACCCGGGAGCAGGTGGCAACGGAATACGGCGATCACCAGACCAACTTCTGGCGCGATGCGGAAAATCATCCCCCGGTGAATGGCGAAACCATCCAGGCGTTTCACCAGCGCATCGGCGATGCCTGGGCATTGTGGCAACAGGCCATGAAAGGGCAGCGGGTATTACTGGTCTGCCACGGCGGCGTGATCCGCATGGTATTGAGTCATGTCCTGGGCATGAGGCCGAGCCAGGCCATGGCAGGATTCCAGGTCCCCTTCGCCTGCCGCTCCCAGGTGCGCATTGATGACACCGAGCACGGCATCTTGCGGTGTCTGGTGAGGCACGGGTAGATAGCGAGCTCCACCGTAGGAGCGTCGCTCGCGGCGCGATTACCAACCTTCGATAAAAACATTTTCACCACAGAGGACACCGAGCACACAGAGAAAAAATATTCTTTTCCTCAGTGATCTCTGTGTCCTCTGTGGTAAATCGATCTTTAAAAGAGGGTCGGAATCGCGCCGCCAGCGACGCTCCTACGGCCAGGCCTACCCCTTCAACGTCAGCGCAATCCCCGCCACCGACATCACCACCCGATCACAGCGTTTTGCCAGTGCCTGATTCAACCAGCCCAGTTCATCGGCAAAGCGGCGGGTGAGCGGGTCCATGCCGATCGTACCGAGCCCGACTTCATTGCTGACGATCACCACCGAGCCCGGATAACCGGCCAAGGCCGTCAGGAAACTTTCCTTTTCCCGCACAAACAGGGCATCGCCGGCATGCAGCAGATTACTTACCCACAGGCTCATGCAATCAATCAATACACAGGGCGGTGGTGACAAGGTGGCCTGGCGGTTCAGGAGGCTGCCCAATTCCACCGGTTCTTCCACCAGCCCCCAGCTGGCAGGACGGCGACGCTGATGCCGACGGATGCGCTCGCTCATTTCGCCATCCCCGGCGGTGGCCGTGGCCACATACACCACCGGGTCAGATTGCTCCGACACCAACCGTTCCGCCAGGGAACTCTTGCCGGAGCGGATACCGCCGAGGATCAGGGAATGTGCCATCAATTCTTTTTCACAAACTGGGTGAGGATAACGATGCGCTGACCTTCCACACGACCTTCGATCTGTTCCGGGTTGTCCTGCACCAGCGAAATATTCCGCACCGGAGTACCGCGCTTGGCGGTGAAGTTGGCGCCCTTCACATTGAGATCCTTGATAAGGGTGACGCTGTCACCGGCTTCCAGTACCGCACCATTACTGTCGCGGTGCTCGACCTTGTCTTCCTCGCTCTGCCCTTCCCCGGTGGACTGGGCCCAGGCCAGCGTCTCGTCATCCAGATAGAGCATGTCCAGCAAATCCTGGGGCCAACCTTCCGCCCGCAGCCGGGTCAGCATCCGCCAGGCCAGCACCTGCACCGCCGGCTCCTGACTCCACATGCTGTCGTTCAGGCAACGCCAGTGATTGATATCTTCATTGCCGGGATGGTCGATCTGAAAGCTGCAGGTTTCGCACAACAAGGCACTCTGGGCTGCCGTGCCATCCCCTTCCGGAGGCACCGCATACACCGCCAGCGCCTCACCGGCACCGCACAGTTCACAGGTCGAATCGGCTCGCGCCAGCAGGGTGGATTCCAGGGTCATTGCCTTTCTCCTTTACGGGGGCGGCAGTATACACGCGGGACGGCGTGGGAGCTTTGCTCGCAAAGCGAAGACTTCAGAACACACTCACGTCAATTGAATCGCTTCGCCTTGCGAGCAAGGCTCCAACGGCAGTTTGTTGTCGCTCATCGTGAATCAGCGAGGAAGTTTTTATTGGCGTTCGCGGGCGTCGCATTACAAAAGCATCGCGAACGGCCAGTAGGCGAGCACACTGCCTTGGGAGACGGTTTCCCCCACCGGCACCACCGCCAATCCATCCGCCCACACCGCAGAACTCAACATGCCGGAACTCTGATTGGGATGTTTTTCCAGCATCGGATTGCCGTTCTTCTGCACACACCGCACCCGTAAATATTCCTGTCGCTTGCCTGCTTTGTTGACTGAAAAATCCACGGGCAGACGGAACGGTTCCGGCAACACCGTTTCGGCACCACAACGGCGTCGCAGGGCGGGCAACACCAGCATCAGATAGCAAACCAGTACGGCCGACGGATTGCCGGGCAGGCCAAAAAACGGAATGCCGTCCACGCTGCCGCAGGTGAACGGTTTACCCGGCTTGATCGCCAGCCGCCAGAAATCCAGTTGCCCCTGCTGTTCCAGCACCGCACGCAGATGATCTTCTTCCCCCACGGATACCCCACCCGTGGAGATGATCACATCCGGGCGCTGCTGCGGATCCGTCAGCGCGCGGGTGAGGGTATTACGGATAATGGCCGGGTCGTCGGGCAGATGTTCGCGCTGCACCTCGGCAAAGCCACTCTGTATCAGCAACTGGGTCAGTTGAGGACCATTGCTGTCATAAATTTTTCCAGGCAATGGTGCTTCGTCCGGCGCCTGTAATTCATCGCCGCTGGTCAGCACCAATATCCGGGGGGCATACACCCGCACCCGGGACACCCCCACCGAGGCGATCAGCCCCACAGCCTGGGGAGTCAGGCGCTGGCCGGCATGCATCACCCTCTCATCCCGCCGGGCATCCTGACCCGCCGGGCGAATATTCTGCCCTTCGCTGACCGAAGCCCGGGCCGGCAGACGCACGCGCCCATCAGCGATTTCGCAGTCTTCCTGCATCAACACCGTATCCGCCCCGGTGGGTACCGGCGCACCGGTAAAGATGCGTGCCACCTGTCCCGGCATCAGGGTGCCCGGCGGATCACCGGCGGCGATGCGAAGCGGCATGGGCAGGGTCAGGCCCGGTTCGTCCAGGTCCGCATAGCGCAGGGCCACGCCGTCCACGGCGGCATTATCGAAGGCGGGCACATCCACGCGGGACACCACGTCCTGGGCCAGGTACTGGCCACGGGCATCACCGAGTGCGATCTCCTGCACCCGGGCAAAGGGCGAAGCGCTGTCCAGCAATCGGGCCAGGGCCTCCTCCACCGGCATCAAACTCATCGACCTTCTCCCTCTGTCATTGTCATCCTCACCGGCGAATCTGGGCGACAAAATTGCAGGGCCGATGGCGGGCATCCAGCTGGTCGCGAATGATTCGGTCCCAGCCCGTGGCACAGGCATTGTTGGAACCCGGCAGACAGAAGATCACCGTGCGATTGGCCAACCCGGCCAGGCAACGGGACTGGATGGTGGACGAGCCGATATCCGCCACACTGACCTGGCGAAACAATTCACCAAAGCCTTCGATGTGCTTGTCGAACAGCACCCCCAGAGCTTCCGGGGTGGAGTCCCGTCCGGAAAAGCCGGTGCCGCCGGTGGTAATAATGCCCTGAATACGTTCATCGGCAATCCACTCGGACACCACCTTGCGTAACTGGTAGATGTCATCCTTGACGATCTGTCGGGCCTGCAAGTGATGGCCGGCCTCCTCGAGACGGTGGACCAACAGGTCCCCGGAGGTATCGTTTTCGGGGGTACGGGTATCGCTGACGGTCAATACCGCCAGGGCCAGGGGCTCGAAGGCTGCCGCGGGCTTGGACATAGATTTCTCCTTGCTGATGGCGCCAATGCTAGCACGAGCCATGCCACGGTGGCTGGACAGCACATCCCGCATTGACCGCTGCCAACAGCCCCCTGTTCGCCACAGTATGCTCACAGTACATTGACGCTATACAAAGTGTTTATCGGGAGAGCTGACAATGAGCAGCAGCATGGAAACCGCCCAGCAGGATGCCGCCCGCCTGCCGCGCCTGCCACAACGCAAACTGGACAATATCCCGGGAGATTACGGTACGCCCTTACTCGGCGATACCATTCTCTTCCTCAAGGACTACCACAAGCTGGTGACCCAGCGTGCGGAAAAATACGGCCTGGTGTCCAAGGGCTCGATACTGTTTCAACGCGGCGTGACCCTGCTGGGCCCGGAAGCCAATGAGTTTGTCTTCAAGGATCCGGAGCACGTGTTTTCCAGCCGCGCGGCCTGGAACCCCTTCCTGGAAAAGCTGTTCACCGACGGGCTGATGTTGCGTGACTTCGCCGACCACAAGTTCCATCGCCGCATCATGCAGCAGGCCTTCAAGAAGCCGGCCCTGGCCAGCTACCTGGACCGCATGAACGCCCACATCAGCAGTCAGATCCAGCCCTGGCAGACCGGCGACACCCTGAGCTTCTTTGATCACATCAAGGCACTGCTGCTGGACGTGGGCGCACAGATTTTCTTCGGCCTGGACATGGGCCCGGAATCCGACAAGGTCAACCAATCCTTTATCGATGCCGCGGATGCGTCCCTGGCGGTGGTGCGTCTGCCCATCCCCGGCACCCTGTGGTACCGGGGCATGACAGGACGCCGCTACCTGGAAAAATTCGTCACCGGACTGATCCCGCAGAAGCGGGCCAGCGACACCCCGGATTTCTTCAGTGAACTGTGCAAGGCCGCCGACGAGGAAGGTGGCTTGAGCGATCAGGACGTGATGAACCACATGATCTTCCTGCTGTTCGCCGCCCACGACACCACCACCAGCACCCTGTGCTCCATCATTTATTTGCTGGCAAAACACCCCTACTGGCAGGACCAGCTGGCTGAAGAAATGGCCAGCATGAACAAGGACAGCCTGGACTACGACGAACTGGGCAAGCTGGAAAAAACCGGCTGGGTGTTCCGCGAGACCCTGCGCATGCGCCCGCCGCTCACCACCTTCCCGCGCCGTACCGTGAAAGACGTGACGTTCCAGGGCTACACCCTGCCGCGCAACACGCTGGTCAGCATCTCCCCCCTGTTCACCCATTACATGGAGGAGTACTGGAGCAATCCGCACACCTTCGACCCGGAACGCTTCAGTGACGAGCGCGCCGAACATAAAAAACATTTCTATCAGTGGGTCCCCTTCGGCGGCGGCCACCACAAGTGCCTGGGCCTGAACTTTGCCGAGCTGCAGACCAAGACCTTCCTGTTCCACTTCCTGCAGCGCTACAAGGTGTCCCTGAAACCGGGTTACGAGATGCCGGTCCAGCAGGTGCCGCTGATCATGCCCAAGGATGGTTTGCCGGTGGTGTTGGAGAAACGGTAAAAGGAAGCTACAAGCTGCAACGCGGGATGGGCCGAGCCTGGCGGCCGGCGCCCTGCCCCAATCTTTCCGTAGGAGCGTCGCTGGCGGCGCGATTCCTTCCATGCCAGCCGCTCACCCTCACCCCGTTGGAGCCATGCTCGCCCCAAGGGGATCTGCGACATGCGAATAGGGTTGGGGGTGCATCAGGTTGGTAGATTTGGGTAGACCTGTCGAGCGCTGACATTCCTGATCGCCCTTCGGTCGATTTCCGCCGCGCAAGCGCGATTCGCCATGCAAGCATAGCTCCTACAAGCAGCTTCGTAGATATCCCAGAGCTTGAGGGAACTTTTGGCCTTGCCTTATCCCACAAGCGTCGCTCGTAGCATTCCCTTTCAGACATGAATCCGGTTCCGGTTTGCGGCTATACTGCACGCACATTCTCAGCCCGATAGACAGCCATGAAGTACGCCATCCTGCCGGTGACTCCGTTCCAGCAAAACTGCTCCTTCCTCAAGTGCGAAACCACCGACAAGGTGGCCATCGTCGATCCCGGTGGGGATCTGGACAAGATTCTGGAAGCGCTGCAACAGGTGGGCGGCACGCCGGAAAAAATCCTTGTCACCCATGCGCATCTGGATCACATCGGTGCCGTGGCCGAGCTGGCAGGCAAACTGGATCTGCCCATCGAAGGGCCGCACCGGGACGACCAGTTCTGGATCGACATGCTGCCCCAGCAGGCGCAGATGATGGGCTTTCAGCCCTCACGGCCGTTCACCCCCAATCGCTGGCTGGAAGACGGTGACACGGTCACCGTGGGCGAGACGATATTCCAGGTACGCCACTGCCCCGGCCACACCCCCGGCCATGTGGTGTTCTACCAGCCGGACAGCAAACTGGTGGTGGTGGGCGATGTGCTGTTCAACGGCTCCATCGGCCGTACGGATTTCCCCAAGGGCGATTTCGACACTCTGATCCAGGCCATCAAGGACAAGCTGCTCACCCTGGATGATGATGTGTCCTTCATCCCCGGCCACGGCCCCATGTCCACCATCGGCCATGAGCGCGCCAACAATCCTTTCGTTTCCGGCAAGCACGGTTGAGGCAGTCATGGAATCCAGCGCAATGAAATGGGGTTTGACGGTTGCCGTCATTCTGTTGGCCTGGCTACTGTCCGTGTTGCTGCGCAGCGCCACCCGACGCCTGGGCCGCCGCCGTGATTTCAGTCGGGCCCGCATCTTCCAGACCGCCGTGGTCATCAACAGTGCCTGCGTGGTGCTGTCACTGCTTACCATCGGGATTCTCTGGGGGCTTAACGGCAGCGGCCTGATGGTGTTCGCCACCTCGCTGATGGCCCTGCTCGGCGTGGCCCTGTTTGCCAGCTGGTCCATGCTCAGCAACACCACCGCCGCCATCATCCTGTTCTTCAGTGCTCCCTACCGGGTGGGGGATCGCATCCGCCTGCTGGATGGCGACAACACAGTCACCGGCCAGATCCGTTACATGGGGCTCATCTTCATCACCGTGCAGGATGAGCTGGGCCACCGTTACACCCTGCCCAACAACCTGCTGCTGCAGAAAACCGTGATTCGTCTGCGCGGCGACACCCTACCCCGGGATCACAAACACTGCCGGGCTGACTAGGACACCCCTACAGAGTAAAGTGACGGTCTGGAACGCCTTGCCGGATTGGCAAGGCCGTGTGTAGATCAACGACAAGGACGACACCATGCGACTGCTCTTTCCCCTGATCGTCACCGCCCTGCTGGCCGGATGCCAGAGCGGTACCGAGGCCGACAATACGCTGCCGGATGCCTGTTACCAGCCGCCGGAAACCGGCATGTGCAGGGCGGCTTTCCAGCGCTACTACTACGATCAGGAAAGCGACAGCTGCAAGAGCTTTACCTGGGGTGGCTGCAAGGGCAGCGTCCCCTTCGAAACCCAGGATGCCTGCGTGCAGACCTGTAATGCCGGCAACAGCGAACCTGCCAGCCCGGCGAGAACCTATCGCAGCAAGGGAGACCCGCAATGAGTCAGACATCGTCTCTGGGCATGGCCCGGGCGGTTTATGTATTGCATCTGGTAGGCCTGATCACCGGCGGCCTGACCGCCATTGCCGGGGTCATCATCGCCCACCTCCACGCCGGGGATGCGCCGCCGCCCCTGCGTGAGCACTTCCGCTTCCAGTACCGCACCTTCTGGATCGGTCTGCTCTACAGCATCATTGCCGGCATCACCACACTGGCCTTTATCGGTTGGCTGTTGATGGTGATCATCACCATCTGGTGGATCGTGCGCTGTGCCCGCGGCCTGAGCACCCTGAATCGCAATGTGGCACCCGCCCGGGTGGATACCTGGGGCTTCTGATTTTGCCACTGTCACAAAGCTGTCATTATGGCCGGCCAGACTGGCTGGCCCGCGCCTACCTAGGAGAGATCATGCTGTCCCTGCGCCTTATCCCCCTCATTCTCTGCACCCTGATTCTGTCCGCCTGCGCCCGCAGCCCCGTGGTCCAGCTCTACGACGGTGCTGCCAAACCTGACAGCCAGGTACTGACCGTGCGCGTGCCCAGCGAAATCGAAGTGTTCACCATCAACGGCAAGGAAGTGGATGGCGCCAACACCTTTTTCGCCACCGACTTCAAGGAACTGAAGTTCGCCCCCGGCCGCTACGAGATCCTCGCCTACTACAAGGAACTGTGGCAACTGGACGCGGACAACCATGAGATCGTGAAAACCAACCCGGCCAACTTTATCGTCGACGGCAAGGCCGGCGAGAAATGGCAGCTGGATTACGACAAACCCGCCAACGTTGAGGAAGCCCGCGCCCTGGAAGACACCTTTACCGGCTGGGCCCTGAACACCGCCACCGGGGAAAAAGTGGCCGCCCAGGAATCCAACCTGATCCTCAAGCGCGGTTTCCTGGCACCCATCACCGGCGAAGAGGTGAGCACTGCGGCCTCCGCAAGCGTGGCACCCCAACAAGCGATCGCCCCGGCACCTGCCACCAGCGCTCCGGCTCCAGCTCCGGCCACTCAGGCAGCCCCTGCCCCGGCCCCCGCCGCCAGCTACCTGGATACCCTGAAAGCCCAGTGGAAGCAGGCCACCCCGGAAGAGCGCCGGGAATTTTTGCAGTGGATTTCGCAGTAACCCCACCGATTACTCGACGCTGCCTACTACCGTAGGAGCGTCGCTCGCGACGCGATAACCCAACGTCTGAAAAATCGATTTACCACAGAGAGCAAAGACCGAGGACAAGAAAAGGGTTTCTCTGTGCCCTCTGTGGTGAACATGCTTTCAATCCTGGTTAGGATCGCGCCGCCAGCGACGCTCCTACGGCGAGGTGTAGAAATTCACTCCCCCTGAATCGTCGCTACCAGCCGTCTCGCCCCGCCATGGTCCCGGTGCTCGCACAGATAAATTCCCTGCCAGGTGCCCAGCGCCAATCGGCCATTACTGATTGGCAGGCTCAATGACGGGCCGATCAGTACGCTCTTGATATGGGCGGGCATATCGTCCGGCCCTTCCAGGGTATGTTCATAATAAGGCGCGTTTTCCGGCACCATCACATTCAGATGCCGCTCCAGATCGCCGCGCACATCCGGGTCGGCATTTTCGTTGATGGTCAGCGAGGCAGAGGTGTGCTGGATAAAAAGATGCAGCAAGCCCACCTTCACCTCTGCCAGCTCCGGCAAGCCTTGCAGCACCTCACGGGTCACCAGGTGACAACCACGGCGTTGTGCCGCCAGCGTCAACGTTTTCTGAAACCACATCTTCGTCCCCTTTGGACCTTGGCCCCGGCTGCGGGAAGCGGCAGACTCGAAGGTCTGCGTTTTCATCGCACAGCATTCAAGGGGCATGCATGAAACTGAATGGCCAGACCATTGTACTCACCGGCGCTTCCAGTGGCATCGGCGCCGAGGCGGCAAAAATCATGGCGCGCCGGGGCGCCACCCTGTGCCTGGTGGCACGCCGGGAAGAACAGCTGCGTGAGGTTCAGGAAGTCATCGAAACAGAGGGTGGCTGCGCCTTTATCTACCCCTGCGACTTGAGCGACAACACGGCCATCGAGGCCTGCGCCGCACGGATTCTCGCCGAGCAGCCGCGTATCGATGCGCTGGTGAACAATGCGGCCCATTCCATCCGCCGCCCCATCGAGCAGTCCCTGGATCGCCTGCACGATTACCAGCGCACCGTGCAGCTCAACTACATCGGCGCCGTGGCCATGACCCTGAAGCTGCTGCCGCGGTTTCTCGACCAGGGCCATGGTCATGTGGTGAATATTTCCAGCCTCTCCACCCAGGTGCCCATCCCTCTGTTTTCTGCCTACCTGGCCAGCAAGAGCGCCCTGGAATCCTTCACCCGCTCTCTGCAGGCGGAGATGGGCCATCAGGGCATCAGCACCACGGTGGTGTACTTCCCCATGGTGCGCACGCCCATGTCATCGCGTACCGCCATCTACAAGTACATGCCGATGATGCACGTGAAAAAGGCCGCCGGCTGGATCGTGGAAGCCTGCGAAAAGCGCCCGGCGCGAATCGCCCGCCCCATGGGGAAACTGGGCAGCGTACTGCTCGCCGCCCTCCCCGGCCCGGCCACCAAACTGCCGCAACCGTTGTTCCGGGGCATGGACAAACTGCTGGCCAGCCAGCTGAAGAAGAAGGGGTGACGCAACCCCGGCCGTAGGAGCGTCGCTCGCGGCGCGATTCCAAGCCAGGACAAAAACACGCTCATCACAGAGCCCCTTCTTGCCCTCTGTAGCCTTGTGGAAAATCGATTTTTCTGGGGTTGGGTTATCGCGCCGCGAGCGACGCTCCTACGGAGAGGCGTTAACCACATTGATCGCACTGCCCGCCTGCCACTGACGAATATTTTCCACCACACCATCCAGCAAGCGTTGTCGACACTCTCTCGTACCCCATGCGTTGTGCGGGGTGATAATCAGATTGGGAATATCCGCCGCCAGCAACGGATGATCCGCCGGCGGTGGTTCGCTGCTGAGTACGTCCAGGCCGGCGCCGCCCAGGTGGCCAGAGCGCAGGGCATCGGCCAGCGCCGGTTCATCAATCAGGCCACCCCGGGCGGTGTTGATCAGAAAGGCGCCGGGCTTCATTTGCGCGATAAAGGACGCATTCACCAGCTTGTCGGTCTGCGCCGTCAGCGGGCAATGCAGGCTGAGCACATCCGCCTGCGGCAGCAACTCCGCCAACGCCACCCGCCCGGACTGGCCGCCATGACGCTGGAAGGATTCCGCCACCAATACCTGCATGCCCAGCGCCTCGGCCAGCCGAGCCACTTCCCGGCCCAGATCCCCGTGGCCGATCAGCCCCAGGGTCTTGCCGGCCAGCTCCATGATCGGGTGATTCAGCAGACAGAACTGCGCCGCCCGGCTCCAGGCACCGGCTTTCACATCCCGGTCGTACTGATGCCAGCGGGTGGCCAGTGACAACATCAACGTCAGGGTGTGCTGGGCCACCGAGGCCCGTGCATAACCGCTCACATTGCACACGGTAATGCCCCGCTCCCGGGCAGCCTCCAGGTCCACATTATTGGTACCAGTGGCACAAATGCAGATAAGCTTGAGGGACGGGCAGGCTTTCAGGATCGCCGCATCCAGCACCACCTTGTTGGTGATGACCACCTGGGCATCCTGCAACCGCGCCACCCGCTCCTCCGGACGGGTCAGCGGATGGAAGGTCCAGGGCATCAACGCCTCCAGGGCGGCGAAGTCCATCTCGTCGGGGTTGAGGGTATCGGTGTCGAGAAAAACGCCCTGCATGTTCGGTCACCTTTATCGGGGAAGAAGGGAGGTGTTCAATGCTAACGGATTTGCTGGAAAAGATGGGCTTCACCCTGCCACAGCATGACTGGCAGAAACCGGTGGTGGGCGTCAGTGCCTGCCTGCTCGGCCAGAAGGTTCGCTACGACGGCGACCACAAGCACAACGCCATCCTGGTGCACCAGCTGGGCCCGCTTCTGCGCTTTCGCGATACCTGCCCGGAAGTGGCCATCGGCCTGCCGGTCCCGCGCCCACCCATTCAGGTGGTGCAGGAGGATGACACCCTGCGCGTGAAAGGCGTGGACAATCCGCAGCAGGATGTCACCGACGCCCTGGAAGACGTGGCCTCCCGGCTCGGGGAACCGCTCAGCGGATTTGTCCTGAAAGCCCGCTCCCCCAGTTGCGGCCACCTAAGCACCCCGGTGCACAACACCACGGGCCATCAGATCGGCATGGCTTCCGGCGCCTTCGCCCGCAAGCTCCACGAATTATTTCCGCGCATTCCCCTGGCCAACGACAGCGACCTGGAAAAGCCCGCGTTTCTGCAGAGTTTTCTGCTACAGGTATATTGCTACCACCAGTGGCACCACAACGATCACCAGGGCCAGTGGCTCAATGCCATGCAGGCGCAAAGCGAACAACTGGACGAACCCCTGCACAGTGGGCTGCGCCACTATCTCGATAAACTCGGGCAGGCGATGCATTGAGCGCTCTTCTCCCCTCCCCGCCACAACCGTTGGAGCCTTGCTCGCAAGGCGAAGGCCCGGTAACACCGACAACCTTTCGCCTTACGAGCAAGGCTCCAACAACAAGAGGGAGCTCACGCTTCAGAAAATCAGCGTCAGCCCACCGGTGACAACGGCAAACAGGATCGACAACCCGATCAGGGTCTTCCAGGGGAATGGTGGCGGGGGCGGCTCCACTTCGAGCTGCTTTTCCAGGTAATTCTTCAGCAGCTTGGTGTTGCGGGTATTGGCCTTGTAGATGGCATCGAAGGCATCGCCCACCACCGGCAACAGCCCGCCAAGAAAGTCGATGCCGATATTGCGCAGCATACGCAACTTCACACTCTTGCTGGCCCCGGCCCGCTGCGCTTCGATCAGCACATAGCTGGATAACACCAAGCCGGCCGCATCACCCACCAGCGGCACCAGGCCGATAATGGCCTCGGCACCGATCTGAAATTTGGTAAAGGGAATGCCGATGCTGCTGTCGGTAAAACGGCTGAACTTTTCCAGCCGCTCCAGGGTTGCCCGTTGCTGGGCTTCTGTCCTTGCTGCCATTACATCTCCACAAACAGGTGGCCGTCTTCTTCCGTGACCGGCCAGGTCTCCAGGGCTTTCTCGCCCCGCACCACATTCAACAACTGCACACCGGGGGGAAAGTTGGCCCACTCGGTGACTTCGCCGGTACGGATATCAAACCGCGCCCGGTGCAGCGGACACTGAACACACTTGTCCTCGACGATCTTGCCCTTGCCCAGGGACGCAAACATATGGGTACAACGGGCCTGGGTGGCATAAAAACCATCACTCAGGTGATACACCACCAGTTTTTTACCACCGGCTTCCATCGGACGGCTTTTCCCTTGCGGGAGGTCCTGGCTGGCACAGAGTTCATAACGCATATTGCTCTCCTTGCTGGCTTGGAAAAATCAGTTGTGAGCGACGAGCCCCTAGCTACGAAGCCGCTGTAGGAGCCCATGCTCGCATGGCGAACCGAGCGCAGCGAGGCGACAGAGACTCAAGGGCCTGACAATGCCATGAATAAAATCTGTCGAGGTCTGAAATATCTGATCGCCCTGCGGACGATTCCGCGTAAACGCGGTTCGCCATGCAAGCATAGCTCCTACAGCTCGGAGCCATCACTCCAGATAGGTATACCCGGCCAGGCCTTCGCGTACCAGCCCGATGAAGGTTTCCTGCTCGCCGTCGCTCAAATGCGCCTGGCGACAATGTTGCTCCAGGGCTCCCAGCAACTTGTCGGTATCGTAGTTCACGTAGCGGAGCACGGAGCTCACCGTGTCGCCCTGAATGGCGTGGCTCAGGGTGATGGCGCCATCGGCCTCCACGTCCACATCCACGGAATCCGTGTCGCCGAACAGGTTGTGCATGTCGCCGAGGATTTCCTGGTAGGCACCCACCATGAAAATCCCCAGGTGGCCATTGAGCTGCTCCGGCAGTGGCAAGGTGGCTTCCACGCCTTCGCCATCCACGAACTGGTCGATGCGGCCATCGGAATCGCAGGTAATATCCTGGATCACCGCCCGACGGGTGGCCGGCTTGTCCAGGCCGGACAAGGGCAGCACCGGGAACACCTGGTTGATCCCCCACACATCCGGCACCGACTGGAACACGGAAAAATTCACGAACAACTTGTCCGCCAGGGTTTCGTTGAGGCTGTCGAGCAACTCTCGCTGCTGCTTGCGCAGCGGGTTCAACCGACCGCGCAGGGCCAGCAGGCAGTTGATATACAGCTGCTCGCCGCGGGCGCGGGTGCCCAGGCCCAGGTCACCGGCGATATAACGCTGGTGAATGTCCTGCCAGGCGCCGGTCACTTCCGAGAAACGCTCGATCAGATTGCCCGGTTCGCCGGCCAGCAACCCTTGCAGCTCCCATAACTGGTGCAGCTCGGCCACGTCGTCGTCCGCCGGCGCCTCCACCGTCACCGGGGCCATCTGCTCCTGGTCGGTGATATTCACCAGCAGCACCGCGTGGTGAGCAGTCAGCGCCCGGCCGGATTCGGAGATGATGTTGGGCTCCGGCAGGCCATGCTGGGCGCACTGCTGCTGCAGGGTCTGCACGATATGGCGGGCATAGTCACCCACGCCGTAGTTCATGGAGCAATAGGAACGGGAGTGAGTGCCTTCATAATCCACCCCCAGGCCGCCGCCCACATCCACGGTTTCCACCGCCGCGCCCAGGGCGCGCATCTCGGTGTAGTAACGGGCCGCTTCGCGCATGCCCGCCTTGATGTCCTGAATATTCGCCACCTGGGAGCCCAGGTGGAAATGCAGCAGCTTCACGCAATCCAGCCGCCCGGCGGCACGGCAGTGCTCGATGGCCGCCATCAGCTGCGGCGCACTCAGGCCGAACTTGGACTTCTCGCCCCCGGTGTTCTGCCAGTTGCCCTTGCTGATGCTCATCAGCCGCACTCGCAGCCCGATACGCGGCGACACCCCCAGCTCATCCGCCAGCGACAGCAGCGCCGGCAGCTCGGACATCTTCTCCACCACGATATGCACGTGAAAGCCCAGCTTCTCGCCCATCAGCGCCAGACGCAGGTATTCCGCGTCCTTGTAGCCGTTACAGACGATGGTATCGCCCGGGTTGGACAGGGCCAGCACGGCCAGCAGCTCCGGCTTGGAACCTGCCTCCAGGCCGATGCGCTCGCCGTCTTCACGGGCGCGCAGAATCTCGTGCACCACCCGGCGCTGCTGGTTCACCTTGATCGGATACACCGGCGTATAGCCGCCCTGATAGTCGTTGCCCTCGATGGCCTCCCGGAAGGCCCCGGCCAGCAGCTTGACCCGCTGGCGAAGAATCCCGGAAAAACGCGCCAGCACCGGCGCCCGCAGCCCGGCCGCCCGGCAACTTTCCAGCACCGCTTCCAGCGTGGCCTGGCCGCCCTGCTCGCCATTGGGCCGCACACACAGCTGGCCCTGGTCGTCGATTCGGAAGTAGCTGTCGCCCCAGCGATCCACGTTGTAGATGTCGCTGGCGGGCAAGGAAGATCTGTCGGTCATTACCTGTCCTGAAATAAGGGGGTTGTCTGGGGGCATTATGCCTGCCGGGGCGCCGCACTCGCACCCCTTTTTCCTGCTTTACATGAGGGGCGCAGGCCTTACAATCGCGAGTATTGTCCACCCCGGGGAGCCACCTTGCTCCCACCCACTGGAAAGGCCCATGAGCAGCACCAAAGACAACTGGTTTTACGAGCACTTCGACACCGCCGGCACCGCTTTCGGCCTGCGCCTGAAACAAAAGCTGGAAGAAGTGCAGACCGAGTATCAGCACATCGAGATGTGGGAAACCGACACCTTCGGTTACCTGATGACCATCGATGGCGCCACCATGCTCACCACCCGCGACAACTTCCTCTACCACGAGATGATGTCGCACCCGGTGCTGTTCAGCCACGCCAACCCCAAGCGCGTCATCATCATCGGTGGCGGCGACTGCGGCACCCTGCGTGAAGTGCTGCGTCACTCCAGCGTGGAAAAAGCCACCCAGATCGACATCGACGAAATGGTCACCCGCTATTCCGAGAAATACTTCCCGGAACTGTGCGAGTCCAACGGCGACAGCCGCGCCGAACTGCTGTTCGAAGACGGCGTGCAATACATGCGCAACTGTGAAGACGGCAGCGTGGACGTGATCATCGTGGATTCCACCGACCCGGTGGGCCCGGCGGAAGGCCTTTTCAAGGCCGACTTCTTCCGCGATTGCCACCGCGTCCTGGCCGATGGCGGCATCATCGTGCAGCAATCCGAATCCCCGCTGCTGCACAGCGATACCATCATCAAGGACCTGCACGCCAACATGCGTGAAGCGGGCTTCACCACCACCCAGACCCTGCCCTTCCCGCAGCCGGTATACCCCAGCGGCTGGTGGAGCTGCACCATGGCCGGCAAGAACACCGACGTGAGCCAGTTCCGTGAAGCGGATGCGACCGGTAAAGGGTTTGAGACGAAGTACTACACTGCCGCCCAGCATAAAGGTGCGCTGGTGTTGCCGCCGTTTATGGAGAAGGCGATTAAGGGCTAGTTAATAGTTAATAGTTAATAGTTAATAGTTAATAGTTAATAAAGAATGCCCTTGTCTTCGTTGAAAGCAAGGGCATTTTCGTTTAGATATACCTACCAATAGGCATCAGAAGCGCGCACGGCAATACCTGAGAGCAGCGACATCTGATCCGCCTCCCACCGATTTTCAAATACCAAGCGACCTGGTTACATCGCTTGAGTTTTCGACAATAAATGCTGGGCTCAACGACTTATTTAGTTTGGCCATATACCCGGAAGAATAATAGATCCACCGCCCAGAAAACCTTTCTTTCTCAGCAACGATATCGATTCTGTAAAAACCCTTCTCCGAAGCAATGTTATCCGGCAACTTTTTTATACCCTTAAAGTTATACCAGTACGCCTCAAACTCTTCGATCTCAGATCGGGTCAGCACTTTTATTTCATTGAATTCAGAGTCCAACACAGTGACGCTTGAGAATTTTGCAGGCACAACACAGCCCTGCAATAGGGCAAGCATAAAAAAAAGCAGAACTCCCTTCTTCATAACGTATAAACCCTGATATCAGAAGCGGTTAAGGCAACATTTTTGCGCTATATATTTTGATCGACAGGGCATTCCACTGACCAAAATGGTCTACCGGATAGGATCTTCCGATTCTCACAACTCTATCTCACGAGATAGAAAATGGGAGATCTAACCCTCACGTTTCACGAGGTGATAATTTTCACACTGCCATCGACACCGGAAAGCAGGTGCTGATACAGAGCATTCATATCGTTGTACCAGTTCACCCCGATACGCTGCCCATTCTTCAATATAAGTGTCAGACCGGAAATTTCGCCATTCTTTGAATCGACCTTTACCTTTGACAGGTCAGAAAACAGCACATTGCTTCCCGTATGCTTGTAATGGAAGCGCAACCCTTCAGCAGTTCTCTCTATTTCCCAGTCGCGCCACTCATCCATATCATCAAGATAGGCGGTCAATGCTTCCCAGAATATTTTGGCCGCCAGGGGATAGAGGGGAATGACAGAGACCGCCCAGAAACTGCCTGTTATCAGGTAGAGAAGGACGGCGGCGGCAAAGAAAATGCAGGCCGAAGTGATTTCGACTCGCTTTTGGTATTTTTCCAGCACCACCTCGTCGATCTGATGCTTCATCAATTCCTCACAACAGTTCTCATTAATGAAACATCATCGTTTTCTGGAGCGACCGGTGCTAGACCTGATCCTCTCGACCCTAGCACTTAGACATGGCTTTATAGTGGTCTAGGTAGCCCGTTTTATCAAAAACCAACTTCAAACCCTCCTTGAAGACATCATAGTTAAATTCCTTCATATCTATGATGTTCTGACCAAGCGAATGCGACTCCCGATTGATGTACCGGCAAAAGGCTTGATACTTCGCATCCTGGAGTTCCGGCATCTGAAAAACCTTATTCAGGTCTTTCTTTCGAACAAAATTGAAAAAGTACTCAACTATATTACGCATACAGTTTGCGATAAGTGCTGGCGGTTGAGACTGGTCGTTAACAACGGACCAGTACGCTTGATAGTCATTCTGAATTTCCTCGTACTTCATCTCCTGGATGACACTTCCAGAAGAAGGCTTTGAAAGCCTAAACAATTTCTGTGTTTCTTTACGGCGCTCGTGATTCGGGTCTGTCATCTCGTAGAAGAAGTAGAGACTATGAGTCAGGACAATAACCTGACTGAACTGCTCCCCCTTGAAGAATATCGAACGAATGAGCTGCCCTACGTTGAAGATAAACACATGAGAAAGGCTCGAAATTGGATCATCTATCACCGCGATGCGCTGACCATGTGTGTCCTCCGCACTAGCCTTACCCTTACACAGCTCGCAGAAGTACAAGAAGCTGATCATCATCTTCTCTCCCTCGCTTAGAGAGTGAAATGCGTCTTTGGAATCACCAGCGCGGACCACGCGATACAGGTTGTCAGAGTGCTTCTGTACGCTGAAGTCATCTATGCCGAGGTCATTCAAGCCTGCATTGATAGCAGTAATCGCTTGGTCAATATTCACAGTCTCCTTTTGTGCTTCCGCAATTTCTCCTTTGAACTTAGCCAGCTCATTATGAATATTTCCGATCTCAACATCTAAGTCTTTCGATTTCTGATTAGCGGCCCGTCGGTCGGCATCAAACCTCGCTATTGTTTGGTCATACTGCCACCGCATCAATTGCCAAAATTCGTTGCGTAAGTTGTCGAGAGCAGATTCACGGTTCTTGAGCTTATCGTTGTACTCGTCGACTTCAGAGTTAATCTGACCGACTGCTGAGTTGAAATCAGCGACCAAGCCAGTCGTGTCGGACAACGCAACCGGAACCTTTGGGCTCTTTAACTTTACTTCAATCTTGCGGGCATTATCCTGCAACGCGTCTACAAGCAACTGATATTTGTTGGTTATGGAGTCCTTGCGCTCTTTTGCAAATGGATGGTCGGTAAAAGAACTCAGCCCTGGAAATGAGTCAAAAGCGGCTCGGTACGCCTTTAGAAGTTGTGCAAGCTCGTCTAACTGCCGGTCGTAGGTCACATCAAAGTACGACCTTATACTGTGGATAAATTTCTCCGAAATCGTTGCTTCTTGGCAAAAGGGGCATTGTGCATTTGAATCACCTGCGCTCTCTGGCAAGTATGAAAGGCCTTGATTTACCCAGTCCGAATTCCCCAATTTATCAATTAGAGCCGCAACCTCACTATCAGTATTCCCCAGTATGGATTTTCCGAAAACTGGGTCAGACTCAACACTGTGAGCAGCAAAAGAGAGAGTTGCGAGGCGCGGTTGAAGCTGAGCATCATCACCTTTGAGTGCTTCTACTTCCTGCCGGATCTTTTGAACGTCTTTTTTGGGTTCACTGGCTGGTTTCGGAATACCCTGGAGATAGGAAAAAAGCTTGTCTTTTTGTCCCTTTAGACCTTCGAGACAGTATTCAAGGACACGATCACCGCCAGCATAATTTTTCTTGATTCCCCAAACCTTTTCTATGGCTTGATTTTTTTGTTGCGAAAATGCCTGTGTTGCCAATTCCTTTTCATTTCTCTTCCCTTGTAAATCTTGCTCAAGCCTCTCATGCTTCTTTGTCGCTTCGGCTATTTTTTGCTCAGCTTCTTTGTTCTCTTTTGAAAGGCTGAATATGCCTTGCAAACTATCCGCAACATAGAAGTTATCTCGAATGAAATTTTGATTGTAAACGAGAACTGGAACCGATTCTGCGGGCACCTTTTTGCACAAGGTAAACGCAGGATTATTGGGATCATAAAGGAAATTGGAGATTGTTGATTTTCCAGTGCCGTTTAGGCCGTAGATAAGATTTATTTTCTTATCCGTAAGGAGCGACGTAGCTTGCTTAAAGCTCGCCACTGCATCCATGCGAATTTCGGTAATCACCTGTCCGCTACCTCCTGCTCCAAAACACATAACATTTCATTGAACTTCGAGGGGGGGGGCTGGGGTCTTGCCTCGTGCCTCGAGGCAGAGAAGGGAAACATTGCAGAAACCTGATCCAGGCCAGCAACAAGATAAACAGACAGGCATCCCTTCCCCCGATTCGCTTTCGCAGGCCATGCCACCCTGGCTGGCCGATTTTTATTTGTGATCCAGTTCCGAATCTACACAATCCTGGCGGACATGGAAATGCAGAGGGAAAGGCAATTGATAATTGATAGTTGAGAATTGATAACGGAAAGGCAGAAGCCCGCAGCCCCTGTTATTCCCCCTTTCGCTATGCCCCCGGTTAATTCTGATAAGCGTCGTCCCCCTTCGCTTTGCGAGCAAAGCTCCAACGGATGGTTGGGATTGGCGATGGGCGGGGCGACTAGGCTTCAGGGATCACCGCCGGCTTATCCAGAAACAGCGCAGTGCGGATCAGGTCCACGTAGATCTGTTCCTTGCCGCCGTGGCTGAGCAGGGACAGGGGTTCGCCGTTGCGCAGGTTTAGCTGGATCTGGCTGTTGACGAAGCTGCGTTCGCCGGTGGTGAGCACCTGGTTGAGTTGGACGGATTCCACTTCATTGAACGCCAGGGTGCGGTTGTCGCCGGGCAGGGTGATGGTTTGCTGGCGTCGGTCCAGGCGGGCTTTGCTGGTGGTGGAGAACAGCACGAACAGGCCGGCAAGGGTGAAGGAGATGGAGAGCATCAGCGCCTGCATGGTGCCGCCCCATGTCATTTGCGAGAAGGGAATATGGGACACGAACAGGGCGTCGGCAATGCAGTAGAGCTCCACCGCCAGGCCGCCCTGGGGGGCAATGAGAAATGCCAGCCCCATGCCGGTGAGCGCCCGGCTGCGGGTGATGCGTAACAGGTCGGCCTTGACCGGTTTGATGCGGGCGGTGACGAAGTTGCTGCCACCGCGGGCGGGCGCTGCTGTGTTGCGGTAGGCGCCGGGGTCGAGCAGCAGGCCGGGGATGTCGCGGGGGTTGCTTGCCAGCCACTGCTTCTCTTCGCGGGTAAGCGCCTTGCTGGGGCGCACCAGCAGGCAGAACGCCAGCACCACCATGGCGATACCCAGAAAGGCATACCCCACCCAGGTGCGCAGCAAGCCGCGATAGAGCTGGGTGGAGTGGGTTTGCTGACCGGCCACCACCTTGTCCAGGCCGGCGAGGGTTTTCTGCAGGTGGGCAATCAGCCAGCGGTCGTGGTCGCTAAGAGTGGGTTGGGCCTGGGTGCGAGCAATGCGGTCGCGGATTTCGTCGACCTTCTGCCGTTGTTGCTGCTGGATTTCCTGCATCATGGTGATGGCACGCTGCTGGGCCTGCCAGGCATCTTTGGCCTTGCTGACCGCGCCACCCACCACCATCGCGACAAAGGTGGCAATCAATACACCGTAAACCCATTTCAGCATCAGCCCGCATCCGGCAGCGACAAAAGATCGGCGACGATAGCAAATAGTTGCGCATCTTGCAGGCACGGCATCGCAATGGGTGCGCGCGACGTTGGCCGGGACTGGTGGAAGGTTAAGGGTCGGCCACAAACGGCGATGGAGGCATTGCTGTTTGCGGCCTTCTCAATCGGGTCGCCGGTTCTCCATGCAAGCATAGCTCCTACAGAGGCAAGCTACGTCCGCTCCGGACATTCGACTGCTGTTTTTTGATTTTCGCTATTAACTATTAACTGTCTTTCAATTCTTCTTCCACAAAATCCAGCCGATCCTGGCCGAAGAACATTTCATTACCCACGAACAGGGTCGGCGCACCAAAGACGCCCCGTTTTACCGCTGCTTCGGTGTTGGCCTTGAGCTGTTCTTTCACTTCGTCGCTGGCAGCTTTTTCCAGCCAGGCCTGCGCATCCAGGCCGGCGTCGGTGAGCACGCGGGTGATTTCTTCCGGCTCGGAGAGTTTGCAGGGCTCGCGCCACATGGCGTTGTAGAGGGCGGTGATCACGGCATCCTGTTCCGGTGTGCCGATGGCGGCGGTGATGATGCGCATGGGGGTGATGGTGTTCACCGGGAAGTGCGGGTTCATGGTGAGCGGCACCTGGTAGCGCTTCGAGTAGCGGGCCAGGTCGCGCATCATGTACATGCCCTTGGCGGGCACGGCGCCGGGCGGGTTGTTGCCGGTGGCCTTGAAGATGCCGCCCAGCAGGACGGGCACATACACGAGCTCGGCGCCGGTGCGTTCGCACAGGGCGGGCAGTTGGCTCCAGGCCAGGTAGGCAGTGGGGCTGCCCACGTCGAAGAGGAATTCGATTTTTTGGGTCATGGGTTTGGTCCTTTCAATGGGTTTTGTAGGAGCGGCACTCTCTGTGCCCTGCGGGTAGGCGGGGCGATGATTCAGTTGCGAGGTACGAGTTTCGAGTCGCGAAAACCTGAAAATACCGCTCTTTGAGGTTTTGCCTTTCGAAACTCGCTTCTCGCAACTCGCGACTGCTGTTATCGCGCCGCAAGCAACGTTGTTCGCTACGCTCCTACGGTGAAGGGTTGCCGGTTATCTAGAAGGTCTCCATCCACGGGCGCAGGTCGATTTCGTGGGTCCAGGCGTCGCGGGGTTGTTGGTGGAGCATCCAGTAGGTGTCGGCGATGTGTTCCGGGTTGAGGATGCCATCCTGATCTTTTTTGGCATACAGGGCCGGGAAGGTGTCGCGGATAAAGGCGGTGTCGATGGCGCCATCGATGATGGGGTGCACCACGTGGATACCTTCCGGTCCCAGTTCCCGGGCCATGCTTTGCGCCAACGCACGCAGGGCAAACTTGGCACCGGCGAAGGCAGAGAACCCCTTGCCGCCCCGCACGGAGGCGGTGGCGCCGGTGAAGATGATGGTGCCCTTGTGGCGCGGCACCATCACACGGGCAGCTTCGCGACCGGCCAGGAAGCCGGCGAAGGCCCCCATTTCCCAGACCTTGCGATAGACCCGGGCGGTGGTATCGCGGATGGGAAAGAACACGTTGGCGCCGATGTTGAACACCACCACTTCCACCGGCCCCACTTCATTTTCGATGGTGTCGAACAGCGCGATCATCTGGTCTTCATCGCGGGCGTCGCAGCCGAACGGACGGGCCTTGCCGCCGGCCTGTTCGATCTCCTGCACCAGGGGCGCCAGGGCTTCTTCAGTACGGCGGGTGACGCAGACGGTGTAGCCTTCGCGGGCAAAACGTTTGGCGATGGCACCGCCGGTGGCATCACCGGCACCGATCACGACCACGGCGGATTCAGGCATATTGCCTCCTGATATTGACAGGGCGCATAGTTAGTTCCTATTTGGAACTTATAGTCGGTTCTTTTTGGGAACGGGTCAAGCCGGTATGATCAAAGCACGTTCCCGGAGGTTCATCATGCGCTGGCAAGACATCGATCAACAGCCCTGTTCCCTGGCCCGCACCCTAGCCATTATCGGCGACAACTGGACGCTGCTGGTGCTGCGCGACTGCTTTATGGGCGTGCGCCGCTTCGATGATTTCCAGCAACGGCTAGGCGTCACCCGTCATGTGCTGAGCGACCGCCTGCGCAAGCTCACCGAGGGCGGCGTGCTGGACAAGGTGGCCTACCAGGAGCGTCCCCTGCGTCATGAATACCGGCTCACCGCCATGGGCAAAGAACTGTACCCGGTGATCGTGCACCTGGCCCAATGGGGCGACAAACACCTGGCCGGCGAGCACGGCGCCCCCCTCATTCGCTACCACCGCCAGTGCGGCGAACCCCTGGAAGCGCAACTGCAATGCAGCCACTGCGGCGACACGGTGAAGCCCAGTGATATTCGGGTGGAAGAAAACCCGTATTGGGCGGGGCAAATTTTAGTTAACAGTTAATAGTTAACAGTGAACAGCTCGCGGGGAAGGTTTTCTTTGCCTGCAACCATAGAGGCCGCGCCCATCGCTGGGACGCGGCCTCTATGCTTTGGGCAACACTGGCGCGATACCGCGCGCTGTTAACTATTCACTGTTAACTGTTAACTGCTCCTGCTGTTCTTTTAATAGCGACAACACCTTCTGCCGCAACCAGCTGTGGGCCGGGTCGGCGCTTTGGTCGCGGTGCCAGTAAAGGTGCATTTCCAGGCCGGGCAGGTCGGCGGGGAAGGCTTTGATCACCATGCCCTTGCGGGACAGGCGCCCGGCCAGGGTGGCCGGCAGGGTGAGCAGCAGGTCGGTGTTCTGCACGGTGCTGATGGCCGCCTGGTAGTGCTGGCAGCGCAGGCGGATATGGCGCCGGTAGCCCTGCCGGGCCAGGCCGAAATCTTCCAGCCCCGGGCCTTCGCGGCGGGACGACACCAGCACATGCTGGGCGGCCAGATAACCGGGCAGGTCCATGTCATCGGCCAGCTCATGACCCTCGCGCATCATCACCACCAGCGGGCCGCTGAGGACCGGCACATGCTCGATGGATTCCGGCAGGGCCAGCATCACGTCGCAGGCCAGATCCAGCCGGCCACTGGCCAGCTCAGTGGCCATCTGCTTTCGGCTGATAGTGAGTGATTGCAAACGCACCCCGGGGGCGTCTTCCATGAGCTGTGCCATCAGCGACGGCAGCAGGCAACCTTCCAGGCCATCGCGCAGGCCCAGCACGAAGGTACGCTCCGCCTCGCTGGCATCAAAGCCCCCCTCATCACTCAGGCAGCGCTGGAAGCCACCCAGGGCATGGCGCACCGGGCTGACCATGGCCCGGGCCCGGGCGGTGGGCACCATGCGGCTGCCCTGGCGCACGAACAGGGGGTCGTCCAGGCGGTCGCGCAGGCGCCCCAGGGCGTGGCTCACCGCCGGCTGGGTCAGGTTGAGCACCTTGGCGGCGCGGGTCAGGGAGCCCTCGGTGTAGATGGCATCGAAGACCACGAACAGATTGAGATCGAAGCGCGACACATGCATGGCGTTTATCTTTAATCATTGCGAGGATTCATTGGATTAATTGAAACGCCGTCACTAGCATCGGTCAATGGATAAGACCCCCGATGCCGACGGGTCGACGCCTGACGCACAATCCACGACCGAAACCACCATGACAACGGGACACACCATGAGCCAGACCCCACAACGCATCCTGATCACCGGCGGCGCCTCCGGACTCGGCCGCGCCATGGCCGAAGCCTGGCTGCGCGATGGCGCCCGGGTGCTGATCGGCGATGTGAACCAGGAGCGCGCTGCGGAAACCCTGGCGGCCCTGAAGGATCTGCCCGGCGAGCTGCAATTCCAGTATCTGGATGTGCGCGACGCGGCCAGTTTCAACAACGCCCGCGAGTGGCTGGAGCAGAACTGGGGCGGCCTGGATGTGCTGGTGAACAATGCCGGGGTGGCCGGTGCTGCCCGGATTGATCGCGGCGACATGGCCGACTGGGACTGGATTTTCGATATCAACGTGAAAGGCGTGGTGCGCGGCTGCAAGGTGTTCGTGCCGATGATGAAGCGCCAGGGCCATGGCCATATCGTCAATATCGCCTCCCTGGCCGGACTGCTGCACGCGCCGGTGATGGGCAGCTATAACGTGACCAAGGCCGGGGTGATTTCCCTGTCGGAAACCCTGCGCTTCGAGCTGGCGCCTTACGGCATTCATACCACGGTGGTGTGCCCGGGTTTCTTCCGCACCAATCTGCACGAGTCCATGCGTACCCCGGAACCGGGCATGATCGAAACCGTGGACAAGCTGCTTTCCAGTGACGAGCTCACCGCCGACCAGATCGCCGAGATGATCAAGAAAGCGGTGGCCAAACAGCAGTTCTTCCTGCTGCCCCACAAGAGCGGTCGTCGGGCTTACTGGATGAAGCGGTTCCTGCCGTTTGTGTTCAACCGGGTGATGCTCAAGGGCGCCGAACGACTGCAGGGCAAGCTGGAAAAAGCGGAGAAAGCCTGATGCCGGTGATCTACCTGATCCGCCACGGCCAGGCCAGTTTCGGCAAGGAAGATTACGATCAGTTGTCCGAGATGGGCTGGGAACAGAGCCGGATTCTTGGCCGCGCCCTGCAGAATCAGGATCTGGGGGTGCCCCGCTCGATCTGCGGCACCATGCGTCGCCATGTGGAAACCGCCGAAGCGACCCTGGGGGAACTGGGCCTGGCAAAGGAATGGCACACGGATACCGGCTTCAACGAATACAACCACAGCGAGCTGCTGGCCGTGGACTGGCCCCTGGCCTCTGATCGCGCGGCGCTGACCCAGTGGCTGGCGCAACAGGATCACCCGCGCAAGGTCTTCCAGGCCCGCTTCGAGCAGGCCCTGCGCCGCTGGCAGACCGGCGACGGCGATTACAGTGAAAGCTGGCCCGCCTTCCGCGAGCGGGTGCTGGCCAGCACCTACAGCCTGGGCAACAGCCTGAGCAGCGGCGACAGCGCCCTGGTGTTCACCTCCGGCGGCGCCATCAGCGTGATTATCCAACGATTGATGGGCCTCACTGACGAGGCCCTGATCACCTGGAACCGCACCCTGATCAACACCAGTGTGACCCGGGTGCTTGTGAATGCCGGCAAGCCAAGGCTAGTCTCGGTGAACGAACATCTGCATCTGCCGAGCGAGCAGGTGACGTATCGATAGGTGCGACCTGATAACCTCAACATTTCTACGAAGCTGCTGTAGGAGCGCCTCTCGAGGCGCGAACCGCGCGCCAGCGCGGAAATCGTCCGCAGGACGATCAGGAATTCCAGCGCTCGACAGGTTTCAGAAAGGATAGCCAGGCGACACAAACGTTGTCGTTCGCGCCTCGAGAGGCGCTCCTACAGCAGCCATTAGCAAGGGGATAACCATGCCAACACGCAAGAATATTCTAATCACCGGTGCCAGCTCCGGGCTGGGCGAAGGGATGGCGCGATTGTTTGCGGCCATGGGACGCAACCTGGCGTTGTGTGCCCGGCGCATGGACCGGCTGGAAACTCTGAAGGCCGAGCTGGAAGAAAAGCATCCGGGCATCACCGTGCTGATCAAACCGCTGGATGTGAACGATTACGATCAGGTGTTTGCGGTGTTCGATGCCTTCCGCACCGAACTGGCGGGCATTGATCGCATCATCATTAACGCGGGCATGGGCAAGGGCCAGCCCCTGGGCACCGGCTACTTCTATGCCAACCGGCAGACCGCAGAAACCAACTTCGTGGCGGCGCTGGCCCAGACCGAAGCGGCCATGGAAATTTTCCGCGCCCAGAACTGCGGCCATCTGGTGATGATTTCTTCCATCAGCGCCATGCGCGGCATGAAGAAAAACCTGACCACCTATGCAGCCACCAAGGCCGGCGTGGCCATGCTGGCCGAAGGCCTGCAGGTGGAATTGCAGAATTCCCCGATCAAGGTGACCACCATTTTCCCGGGCTTTATCCGTTCCGAAATCAACGAGAAGGTAAAGAACACACCCTTCCTGGTGGACACGGAAACCGGCTGCAAGGCTCTGGTAAAAGCCATCGAAAAAGAACCGAAGAACGCATCGGTACCAGGCTGGCCCTGGGGGCCGCTGGGGTTTGCTATGCGGAATTTGCCGTTAAAGATGGTTGGGAAAATGATGTAGGGCCGCAGCTCAAACCAGCGTCATCTATTAGGTCCCCTCTCCCTTGAGGGGAGAGGGGACTCTCCAGAGAGGTGGAGAAAAAGACGACTAGCCTTGCCGCATTTTCTGCCACCTCGACAAAGGGGTAGCGATAATTGCTAAAGGAGAGAATTCATAACTTAGCCTTCCTGCACCTCATACCTTCCCCTACTGCCACTTCATAATCGGCGCCCACTCCAGCCAATCTTCTTCCGGCTGTTTGTACAGATCGAATCGCTCCCCCGCTTGCGCCAGGGGGCCCGGTTCCGGTGGGGTGGCAAAGCTGATGCCGCCGCGCAGTAAATTTTCCAGGGAGCTGGCCTGCACTTCCGCCCCTTTGAACAGACCAATATCCACGGTAAGGCCGGAGCTGTTCCAGAAGCGGGTATTGCTGCGCACCAGTTTGGCGTATTTCGGTTCGATGATGACCTGGATTTCCACAAAGCGGCCGTCCTGGCTGAGTTCGCTGTCGCCGATGGTGCCCACCTGCAGGTCACGGTAGTAAATGTGGCGGCCCTTTTTCAGGGACCCCAGATGATCGGCCACCAGGGTCACTTTCAGGCCCAGGTTGGGCTGCTGTTCCGGCGGCGTTTCCAGTCCTTCGAAGGTTTTTTCCGGTTCCCCGTCGCCGGGCTCCACCGCGATGTATTTGCCCGACACCAGGGTATCCAGGTTACGGGCACCGGCGATGCCCAGCTCCGGTTCCACAATCCAGAAACGGCTTTTTTCGCGGGCCAGTTTTTCCGCATCCCGGTTCAGGTTGGCGTGAACAGTCACGTGTTTCAGATCATCGCTGAGCACGATTTCATCCACGCTTCCCACCGGCACACCCCGGTAACGCAGGTCCACCCCGGGCTTGATGCCAGAACCATTCTCAAAGGTGATTTCGATTTGCACGTCACGCTGCAACAGCTGGTCGTACAGCAGCCAGCCGGCCACCAGCAGGCTAACCAGGGGCACCAGCCAGATGGGCGAAGGCCAGCGGGAATGTTTCACTTCAGGTGTATCCATGATCCGCTCCGTCAGTGTCTTGCAACCAGAGTTGTTGGGGAGAAAAGGCATGGGCGGACAGCATGGTCAGTACCACCGCCAGGGCGAAGGCAAGCACACCGGGCCCCGGCTCCACCCGGGCCAGGCTTCCGAATTCCACCACCGCCGCCAGTAGCGCCACCACAAAGACATCCAGCATGGACCAGCGCCCAATCCAGTACACCAGTCGGTACGCCCGGGTGCTGAGCAAGGGATTGTTCTCGCGAGCCGCACGCCAGTAGATCACCGCCAGCACCAACACCTTGAACAACGGCACCAGCAAGCTGGCCACAAGCACGATGATGGCAATGCCCGGCATGCCCGCTTCAAACAGCTGCCAGATGCCGTCGGCAATGGTAGTGGGCTTGCCGCGACCGGCTTCCGTGACCGCCATGATCGGCAGCAGATTGGCGGGCACCAGCCACACGGTGGCGGCCACCAGTAGTGACCAGGCCAGGGTTCGCTGCTGAGCCGCAGGGGCGTTAGGTTTCATGGCGAGCCTCCAGCAACCGTTGCAGCTGATCCGGCTGCGCCAGGGTTTCCACGATCAGGCGTAACAGCACCGCCACCACCAGACAAAACAGGCCGGGGCCGGGGGTGACACTGGCCATGTCGCCGAGCTTGGTCATGGCGATGAGAATGCCGAGCAGGAAAATATCCGTCATCGCCCACTCGCGACTGTGCCGGTACATTCTCATCCACAAGGGATCCGGCATTCCTCCCGGGCTCCAGGCTCGGGCCGCCCAAAGCAGCCGCCCTGCCGATAACAAATTCACCGCCGGCATGATCACCAGGGTCAGCAGAAGCAGAAGACCGACGGGCAGGTAGACGCCCTCCATAAGCCGCACCACACAGTCGAGCAGGCTCGCTTCACGATCCAGGCCAAGGTTTTCCAGACGCATCAGTGGCAGGATCAATGCTGGCAGCCACAGCACCGCCGTGGACACAGTCAAAGCCAGCAGGGAATCGGGACGCAACGACCAGGCCCCGCTTAACTGGCAGTCGCAGCGGGGGCAACGCCAGGCTCCACGCGCCTGCCGGGAGGGCTCGGCAAGGTGAGTGCCGCAATCCGGACACTGCAGCGCAGGTGCTGTCATGGTCTCCACGGCTTGGTTGTTCGGCACGGCCACCTCCTTGCGATTACCGTAACAGCATGACGACACGGGCACCGGAAGACTGTGAAGGGGCACAGGAATTTTACCGGGTTTTATAAAGCCCGCTAAACGCAAAGAGGCCGCACCCATTGCCGGGCGCGGCCTCGTTATTTATCCCGTCTCCCGTAACACCGGGATGCCATGGCTCAATCCAGCGGCCCGGGATTCTTGCGTTTTTTCACGGTGGCGAAACCGCTGTTGGTATCCGGCACCGGTTTGTTGGTCCGTGAGTTTTTCTTTGCCACGGCTTTTTTCCTGGCCGGTTTCTTGCCCTTTTTGGCATCGGCTTTTTTCTTCATCTTTTTCTTTTTGCTGCCGGCGGCCTTGCCGTTGGACTTGAGATTTTTCGGCCCCAGGAAGTTGCCTTTCAGGGCCTCGATCAGCCGGTATTCGAAGTTCTGCCGCAGGTAGCGCTGAATGCTCGCCATCAGGTTCCATTCGTGGGCGGCGATCAGGGAGATGGCGGTGCCTTCGCCGCCTACCCGGCCGGTGCGGCCGATGCGGTGGACATATTCATCGCCACTGCGCGGCATGTCGAAGTTGATCACCAGGTCCAGGCCGTCCACATGGATACCGCGGGCGGCCACGTCGGTGGCCACCAGCACTTTCACGCCGCCCGCCTTGAGGCGATCCATGGCCAGCTTGCGGTCCTTCTGGTCTTTCTCGCCGTGCAGGACAAAGACTTTCAGGTTGGAGGCCACCAGCACACCACCCAGGCGATCGGCCTGCTCGCGGGTGTTGGTGAAGACCACCGCCTTGTCGTAGGTCTCGTTGGCCAGCAGCCACTGCACCAGACGTTCCTTGTGTTTCACGTCGTCGGCGGTGATCACCTGCTGGACCACGGATTCGTTCAGGTCGCGCACGGAATCCAGCATCAGGGACTTGGGCGCGCGCAGGGTGGAGGCGACCATTTTCTCCATGGCGTTGCCGCCGCTGGTGGCGGAGAACAGCAGGGTCTGACGCTCGGCGCGGCATTCTGCGGCCAGGCGCAGTACGTCATCGCTGAAGCCCATGTCCAGCATGCGGTCGGATTCGTCCAGCACCAGCATTTCCAGATCCTGCAGGCGCAGGTTGCCGGCTTCCAGGTGCTCGATCAGGCGCCCGGGAGTGCCGATGAGGATTTCCGGGTTCTTGCGCATCTTGGCGGCCTGCACTTTGAAGTCTTCGCCACCGGTGATCAGCTCGGCCTTGATAAAGGTATAACGGCCCAGGGCCTCCACTTGCTTGAGGGTCTGCTGGGCCAGCTCACGGGTGGGCAGCAGGATCAGGGCACGGGTATCGGTACGCGGCCGGGAGTGCTGCAGCAGCTGGTGCAGCAGGGGCAGCATGAAGGCGGCGGTCTTGCCGCTACCGGTGCGGGCCACCACACGCAGGTCGTGGCCGGCCAGTGCCTCGGGGATGGCTGAGGCCTGCACCGGCGTGGGGGTGGTGATTTCCAGTTCGCCAAGGGCCTTGATCAGGCGCTCGTGCAAATTGAGGTCGGCAAAAGTGGTCATGCAATGGGCTCCGCTATCGAGGGGCCATTGTAACGACTATCTCGGCGAATGACTGCCTTATTGCGGTAGGAGCTATGCTTGCATGGCGAATAAGGTTTTGTTTCCTGCGAACCCATTGCGAAACCTGACAGCCATTCGCCATGCAAGCATGGCTCCAACGGGGCCGGGGACGCTAATCACCGATGCGGGCGAAGCGTGGCTGGACCTTGCCGTCCCGCTCCACGGTTTCGGTGAACATGGCCAGGGGGCGTACCCACAGGGCCTGGTCGCCGTAGAGCGGGCGATAGACCACCAGGGTGTCGCCGGTTTCGGAATGGGTGGCGGTGCCGATGACCTGGTATTCGTTGCCCTTGAAGTGCCGGTAACGGCCCGGCTGCAGGTCACTCATTGCCTTTCTCCGGGTTGCGAGCCAGACGCTCGGCGATGGCCGCCAGCACCTGGGGATTCCAGGGCAGGCCCACGTGGGTACCCTGCACTTCCACATTGTCGGTGAGCGGGCCGTCTTCTTCCTGGCTGCATTGCCAGGAAACAATGCCATCCTGCCTGGTGAAAATGGCGGTACAGGGCACCGGCGGCGCCGGAATCCGCGCTTCGAAGGCTTCCCGATCCGGTGGTGGCCGCTTGGGATTAAAGAGGTTGAACAGGGTGGTCACATTGTTGGCTTCCGGGTCGCCGTTGATGGGGCTGCCCAGGGTGAACACCTGGCTGACCCGGTCCGGGTAGGCCCGCGCCAGTTCCCGGGCAAACACCCCGCCCAGGCTCCAGCCAATCAGCGCCACGGGCTGGCCATGGCGAGTCTGGATGGCCTGCAGCTGGCTCACCAGCATGGCCTTGCGCTTGCTGTTCATTCCCAGGTTGGTGCCCTGGGCCCAGCCGTAAACGCTGTAGCCCAGCCGGGTCAGCGCCCGGCGCAGGGGGCGGGTGCTGGCATCGCTGGCGCCGAAGCCGGGCAGCACCAGCACCGGCTGGCCATTGCCAGCGGGCAGTTGGCGATGGCCCAGGCCACGCAGCAGGTAGCGTCCGTAGGCCAGCATGGCCCGGCTTTCTCCCAGTAACAGCCCCAGGGAGGGCGCGGATGGCTTCTCTGTCATCGCAAATTCCTCGTTGTTTTCTGCCCCCATCGTAACCGGCGTGGCGGAGACCACCTTGGTCATGACGCGGGCCGGGGCCGCGCCCGGGTCATGGCGCATCCGCTTTGTTTATCGTCGGTAACGGTGTGCTGGCAATGCGCAACAGCGGTGGCCCGTCTCGACGCCTTGGGCCATGATGAAATGAACCAAGGAGGTGCACAATGAGCAAAAATAATAATGCTGCCCAGGCCGATCATCAGGTGATTGTGGTGGGCGCCGGGTTCTCCGGACTGTGTATGGCGATTCAGCTCAAGGAGGCGGGCTACGACGATTTCGTGGTGCTGGAAAAGGCCGGGGATATCGGCGGCACCTGGCGGGACAATATCTACCCGGGCTGCGCCTGCGATGTGCCCTCCCACCTGTATTCCTATTCCTTTGCCCCCAACCCGCGCTGGTCGCGGATGTTTGCTCCCCAGCAGGAAATCTGGGATTACCTGAAGCGCTGCGCCGACAAGTTCGGCGTCACCCCACATATGCGCTTCAACTGCGAGGTGGAGAAGGCCGAATACGACGAGCAGAAGCAGATCTGGCATGTGACCACCCATGACGGCACCGAGCTGACCACGCGCATTTTCGTGTCCGGCATCGGCGCGCTGAGCATCCCCGCCTATCCGAAACTGCCAGGGGTGGAGAACTTTCAGGGCGAGGCATTTCACTCCGCCCGCTGGAACCATGATTACGATCTCACCGGCAAGCGCGTGGCTGCCGTCGGCACCGGTGCCAGTGCCATCCAGTTTGTGCCGCGCATTGCCCCGCAGGTCGAGCAGCTGGATCTGTATCAGCGCACCCCGCCCTGGGTGCTGAGCAAACCGGACCGGCGCATGACCAAAATTGAAAAGCTGCTGTTCAAGACCCTGCCGATGACGCAGAAGTTGTTCCGGGGCGGCATCTACTGGTGGATGGAAAGCCGGGTGCTGGGCCTGGCGGTGGACCCGCGCGCCATGAAACTGGCGGAGCTGTATGGCCGCCACTTTATCCGCCGCAATATCAAGGACCCGGAACTGCGCAAGAAAGTCACCCCGGACTACACCATCGGCTGCAAACGCATTCTCATGTCCGATGAATATTATCCGTCGCTGAATCGGGACAATGTGGCGGTACTGACCGACGGTATCCAGGAAGTGAAGGCCCACAGCATTGTCGATGGCAAAGGCGTGGAGCGGGAGGTGGACTGTATTATCTACGGCACCGGCTTCAAGGTCTCCGACCCCATCGGCCCCATGCAGATCATCGGCAAAGGCGGCGAGGAAATTCGCGACACCTGGAACGAGACCGGCATGGAAGCCTACCTGGGCATCTCGGTGAGCGGCTTCCCCAATTTCTTCATGCTGCTGGGCCCCAATACCGGGCTCGGCCATACCTCCATCGTGTTCATGATCGAGGCCCAGGTGAACTATGTGATGCAGGCGGTGAACAAACTGCTCCGTGAAGATGCCGGCTCCCTGGACGTGAAGCCGGAGGTGCAGGCGGGCTTCAACCGGCGTCTGCAGGCGCAACTGGACGAGGCAGTATGGTCCTCCGGGGGCTGTGAGAGCTGGTATCTGGACGAATTCGGGAAAAACCGTACCCTGTGGCCCAGCTTCACGTTCCAGTACTGGATGCGCACCCGCAAGTTCGAACCGGACAAGTACCAGTTCGACCCCGGCCCGGTCTGATCGGGACAGCCGGGGAACCGGACCGTCCATTACCGGTCGTACTGTTCGACCTGAATCATCAAGGAGATGCCATGCCTCGCCTGACACTTGCCCTGTTCCCCGCCCTGTTGCTGCTGGCCGGACAAGCCCTGGCTGCCGACCGCCCGGTTTTTGGCTGGGTGGAAAAGACCACCATCGAACCCTGGGGTGTGGAGCTGAAAGCGAAGCTGGACAGTGGCGCACTGACCTCGTCACTGCATGCCACCCATGTGGAAATTTTTGAAAAAGACGGCGACGACTGGGTCCGCTTTACCGTGGATGTGCACGATGAGGCCAGCGGTAAAAAGGTGGAAAAGACCTTCGAAAAGCCCCGCTACCGCAAGGTGATCATTCGGGGGGCCGGTGGCGAAGAACGCCGTCCGGTAGTGCTGATGAATCTGTGCATGGGCAATACGATCTACGAAGAGCAGTTCACCCTGAACGACCGCTCGGACATGATCTATCCGGTACTGCTGGGTCGCCGCACCCTGTCCCATCTGGGTTACCTGGACGTGACACAGACCTTCACCCATTCCCCGGACTGTGATGAAGGCTCCATCGTCAAACTGGACAAGGACCAGAAAGACGACGAGGACATTGAGGACTGAACCGCACACCCTCTCGTAGGAGCGTCGCTCGCGGCGCGATTAAAGGCGTTTGCTATCGCGCCGCAAGCGACGCTCCTACGGCGGGGATTTCGGCTTCAGATCAGGCCGGGTTCACCTCGAAATACCCGAACAACCCATCCAGCGCCTCGCGCAGCACATTGCCCTGCAGGCTGATCCGCGCCTGCAGCTCTGCCACCGCATCGTCCGCGTCCATGGCGTCGATATTTTCCTGCAGCAGATCCAGCGCCTTGATGCGTTTGATTTCCAGCTTGTCGTTGATATCCAGCTCCAGGGAATCCTGCCAGGCCAGATTGATACGGGTGGCCACCATGCCGGTTTCCAGGTGGGCGAGGATTTCTTCCTGGCCCAGATCCACGGCGGTGAACTTCACCGCAGCGCCTTCGTCCTTGGTGCCTTTCAGCTCGCAACGATCCCCCAGGGTGAAGCCTTCCGGCAGCAGCTTGGTGTCTTTCAGCCAGTTGCTGAAGCTGGTGTAGGGGGCGGAGTTGGGCGCCGGGTAGGCCACCGGCAGAGTACCGATGGCCTTGCGCAGGCAGGCCACCACTTCCTCCGCGCGGCTGGCGGACGAGGCATCCACCATCACCCGCTTACGCTCGGTGTCGATCAGCAGGGAGGTGCGGCGGGAGCGGGTGAAGGCGCGGGGCATCAGTTCGAAGGTGATCTGCTCTTTCAGATCCGCCTTTTCCTTGCGCCCCACCTTGCGGCCTTCCTCGTCCTGGATGTGCTCCACTTTCTCGTCGAGCAGCTCCTTGATCACCGGCCCGGGCAGCAAGCGTGAGGTTTCCTGGTAGGTGCAGTAGATAAAGCCGTCCACCGCATAGACCATCGGGTCCTGCCCTTTCAGGGGCGGCACAAAGCCTTCCGTGCGCAGGGTCTGCGAGCCACAGGGCTGGCAGCGGTTCTGGTCCAGGGTTTCATCGAGCTCGGCCACGGAGAAAGGAAAGGCCTCTTCGCCCACAAACACAACCAGATTCTTGATCCACATAAAACAGGTTCCAAGCAAGGGGCGACGAGAAAAGGCGCCGCCGTACAGAAAAGAAAGGCTGGCCACAGTAGCGAAATGGCTCAAGCGGCTCAAGCGCTCATTCCGGAGAATCGGACAAGGATCCGGCAGGAACTGCGGTGCCTGTTGGGGGTCACTGTCATTAGGCTATTTGTTTTGCCCTTTCCGGCTGCCAAAAGCGGCCGGGACGATCACACAGCATCTACAGGAGCAGGTGATGAAAACACTGACATTTGCCAACGGCGATACCATGCCGCAACTGGGACTGGGTACCTGGAAATCCCGGCCCGGCGAGGTCTACGAGGCCGTGAAGGCCGCCATCGAGATGGGTTACCGGCACATCGACTGTGCCCATATTTACGGCAACGAGGATGAAATCGGCCAGGCGTTGCAGGAGGTGTTCACCGCCGGCACCGTACAGCGCGAGGACCTGTGGATCACCTCCAAGCTGTGGAACAGCGACCATGCCCCGGAGGATGTGCAGCCGGCCCTGGAAACCACCCTGAACAACCTGAAGCTGGATTATCTGGACCTGTACCTGATGCATTGGCCGGTGGCCCTGAAGAAGGGCGTGCCCTTTCCCGAGTCCGGCGATGACATGGTGTCTTTGGATGATCTGCCCGTGGCAACGACCTGGGCCGCCATGGAAGCACTGGTGGATAACAACCTGACCCGACAGATCGGCGTCTCCAACTTCAGCGTGAAAAAGCTGCAAGACCTGATCGGCAAGGCACGGTTGAAACCGGCCATGAACCAGATCGAATTGCATCCTTATCTGCAGCAGAAAGAGATGCTGCGCTTCTGCCAGCAACAGGGCGTTCACCTGACCGCCTATTCCCCGCTGGGCTCCTCCGACCGCCCGGACGGCCTCAAGGCCGAGGATGAACCGGTACTGCTGGAAGACCCGATCCTCCATGACATCGCCGACAACCACAACGCCAGCCCGGCACAGGTGCTGATTGCCTGGGCCCTGCAGCGGGGTACGGCGGTGATCCCGAAATCGGTGAACCCGCAACGGCTGCAACAGAACCTGGCCGCCGCCGACCTGCGGCTCAGCGAGGACGACATGCAGGCCATCGCCGAGCTGGACCGTCACCGCCGCTACGTGGACGGCGGCTTCTGGGCCCAGCCGGGTAGCGATTACACCCTGGAAGGTCTCTGGGACGAATAACCGGCCAACGCCAATCCAAACCGTAGGGTGCCACTGAGCCTAAGGCGAACTGCACCGCAACCGCCGTGGTCATGGTGCAGTTCGCCTTAGGCTCAGTGGCACCCTACGTCACCCTTCCCCTCCTCATTTTTTCACGCCCTTTGGCCCGGGAAGACATGGTCACCAGCGGCCGGGAACGGCCATCCTTGGGTTTTCCTTTTTATCAGGATGACCCATGGATTTTCTGCGCACTCCGGATTCCCGTTTCGAACGACTGCTGGACTACCCCTTCGAGCCCCACTATGCGGACGTGGGCGGCCTGCGCATGCATTATCTGGACGAAGGCCAGGCGGATGCCAAGCCGGTGCTGATGATGCATGGCGAGCCGTCCTGGTCGTACCTGTACCGGCACATGATTCCGATCTGCGCCGCCGCCGGCCATCGGGTGCTGGCTCCGGATCTGATCGGCTTCGGCAAGTCCGACAAGCCCACCGACATCGACGCCTACAGCTACCAGAGCCATATGGACTGGATGCAGTCCTGGCTGGAGCAACTGGACCTGACCGATATCACCCTGGTGTGCCAGGACTGGGGCTCGCTGCTGGGCCTGCGCCTGGCGGCGGAGAATCCGGAGCGCTTTCGGGCCATTGTGGTCGGCAACGGCATGCTGCCCACCGGCGACCAGAAGGTGCCGAAAGCCTTTCAACTGTGGAAGAACTTCGCGCTCTACAGCCCGGTGTTTCCCATCGCCCGGATCATCGACAGCGGCACCTTCAAAAAGCTGGGGCCGGATGAGCGCCGCGCCTACGATGCGCCCTTCCCGAGCAAGAAGTACAAGGCCGGCGCCCGGGCCTTTCCGAAGCTGGTGCCGGTCACCCCGGACGACCCGGCCAGCGACGCCAACCGTAACGCCTGGAAAGTATTGGAACAGTGGCACAAGCCCTTCCTGACCACCTTCAGCAATGGCGACCCGATCACCCGGGGTGGCGACACGTTCATGCAAGAGCGCATTCCCGGCGCCAAGGGTCAGCCCCACCAGACCCTGGTGGGCGGTCATTTTCTGCAGGAAGATTCGCCGGTGCAGTTTGCCCAGGCGGTGAATGCGTTGATTGCCGGGCTTGAGTCGTAGCCGGCTGGCACCTTGCGCACCAGGGCATAGGTGTCCAGCGTATTGCCCGGAGCTGGCTATTCGGGCCGGGGGAGAGTCATTAACAGGGCCGGCCCGTCCGGGGTCTTCACTACCTGTCGGGCAATAAAGCCGGCGTTGCGAAAAGAGTGAACCGCCCGCAGGTTATCCGGAGCCGGGTCGGCAATGATCTCGGTGACCTGGGGGTCTTCGAATAACCTGTCCACAAAGGCGGCCACCGCCGTGCTGCCAAGCCCGTGGTCCAGGTGGCTTTCGCTGGCAAGAAACACATCCACCCCGCGTACGCCCGGATCATCAATCTCCAGCCACCAGCCTTCATGGTGGTGCTCGATGGGCGCGTAGCGCTGGATAAAGCCCAGTGGCTCTGCATCCAGACGAATCAGGAAAAACATGACGCCGCCGAAACAGCGCTGGGCCGGATGGTAGTCTCTCACCACCTCGTCCAGACTGCGCTGCGGCCCCCACCAGCGGCTCACATGCTCCCGCCCCAGCCAGTCGTGCAGGACCGGCAAGTCCGCATCGGTGAGCGGGGTAAAGGTGAGCCTGTCCGTCGCCACTGAGACTTTCATCGCCTTGCGTCCACGCCGTCCCTGTTCTGCAAAAGCCTACCCTGAAGGCGTCTTGTCGACTGCTACCGGTTTATCGTTTTGTCCTGATTTTTTCAGAAAACACTGTTATTTAAATAACGGATAGAAAGCTTTACATCAACCTGAGTTCAGGTTTTATGCTGGGCTCACCTTTTTCCAACCGGATCCACACCATGACGCTGGATATTAATGCCTATCTGCAGCGGATCGGCTTTCAGGGGGACAGAGCCCCCACCCTGAACACCCTCAAGGCTTTGCAGCAGTTGCACCTGCAGACCATCACCTTCGAGAACCTGAATCCATTACTGGGCCGTGCGGTGCCGCTGGATAGCCCGGCACTGATGGACAAGCTGATTCACCAGCGTCGAGGTGGATACTGTTTCGAGAATAACCTGCTGTTTCTCGAGGTGCTTACCACGCTGGGCTTCCAGGCCCGAGGCATCACCGGGCGGGTGTACTGGAACCAGCCGGAGGATGCCTGGCCACCGCGCTCCCATATGCTGCTATTGGTAACGATTGACGGTGAGGACTATCTCAGCGATGTGGGATTCGGCGGCATGACACCCACCGCACCGTTGCAGCTCCACTGCCGTGATTCGCAACGCACTCCCCTGGAACCGTTCCGGGTGGACGTGGATCAGCAGGGTTACAGCTTGTGGGTGAAGGTCGGTGGGCTCTGGCGCCTGCTCTATCGCTTCGATCTGATGCAACAGGGCGCCGTGGATTTCGAGATGGCCAACTGGTACGTGGCCTGCCATCCCCAGTCCAAATTCGTGAATAACCTGATTGCCGTGCGCACCGGCGAAGATCGCCGCCATACCTTGCTCAATGATCTTTATACGGTGCGGTTCCCGGATGGCCGCAGTGAAAAGCACACGATCGCGTCGGTGGCAGAATTATGGGACTTACTGCAGGGCGTGTTTGCCATTGATATGGCGGGGATTGAGAGACAGAACCTGGAGAAAGTCCTTAAAGAGAAATCCCTGTTCCGGTAATGGAAATGGTTTGAAAAACTTCGCCTTGCGAGCAAGGCTTCAACGGTTGGGGAGCGGTACGGCACCCCTCCGTTGGAGCCTTGTTCACAAGGCGAATCGCTACTCGTAACTCAGGTGCGTGGCCTTGCCGCGGAACACCCGGTAAATAAAGATCGTATAGGCCAGGATCATGGGCAAGGCGATGATCGCCCCCCAGAAGGTGAACAGCAGGGACTCCGTGGCCGAGGCCGCTTCCCAGATGGAGATCCGCCCCAGCACAATATCCGGGAACAGGCTGTAGGCCAGACCGATGCTGGCCAGCACGCACATCACCATCAACGCCACAAACGCCAGCCAGCCATAGCCGTTGTGCAGGATCTGTTTGCTGTTGAATACCCAGATCAGTCCCGCATAGGCCAGGGCAGTAGCGATGGGGATGGGCATCAACCCGATGGCATTGGGCAGGGTGAACCATTTGTCGGCAATGGCGCTGCTCACCAGCGGAGTGGCGATGGAGATCAGCAGCAGGAAGCCGCCCATGGGCAACACCGCCATACGGCCCCAGCGCACTGCTTTATTGAACAGCTCGCCTTCAGTCTTGATCAGTAACCAGGCGGCGCCGAGCATGATGTACAGGGCCGGCAGGGCCAGTGCGATCAGCGCGGCAAAGAGCGTACTGGTGGCATCGCCGGTAAGCCCGGTGACAAAGGCACCGAGCATCCAGCCCTGACACAGGGACGCGACCAGCGAGCCGAAGGCAAACAGACGGTTCCACTTTGCCTTGTGCTTGTCGCCGGCCTTGACCCGGAAATCAAACGCCACCCCGCGCAGGATCAGCCCCATCAGCATCAACGTCACCGGCAGGTACAGGGAGGTGAGCACAATGGAGTGCGCCTGGGGAAAGGCAATCAGCAGGATCCCCACCCCCAGCACGATCCAGGTTTCGTTGGCATCCCAGAACGGGCCAATGGCCGCCACCATCACATCCTTTTCGTCATCGCTGGCGAAAGGCAGCAACATGCCGATGCCCAGATCGTAGCCATCGAGAATCACATAGATCAGCAGCGCCAGGCCCATAGCGCCGGCGAAGAACAACGGAAGCCAGTATCCCAGATCCATCATGCGCCTCCTTCGGCAGTTTCCGCATCGTTCATGGCCCGTTGCTGAGGAGTCAGCGTCAGGGAACGCGCCGGCTTGGTGGCCATGTATCGCAAGGTGGCTATGTAGGACACCAGCAGGAACAGGTACAGCAATACATAGCCGAACAGGGTGCCGGCAACGGTGGCACTGCTGTGATCCGCCACTACCTCGGAGGTGCGCAGCAGACCATCCACAATCCAGGGCTGGCGACCGATTTCGGTCACGTACCAGCCCGCCAGCACCGCGACCCAGCCGGAGAAGGTCATCACCGACAGGGCCCGCAGCAGCCAGGTTTGGGTGTCGCGGTTTTCATCCCGGTTGCGGAACAGCCGCCAGGCCGACCACCAGCCCACCAGCACCATCAACATGCCGATGCCCACCATCACCCGGAACGCCCAGAACACCGGCGCCACCGGCGGGGCTTCTCCCTCGAACTCATTGAGCCCGAGCACTTCACCGTCCCACTCATGGGTCAGAATGAAGCTGGCCAGTTTGGGCACCTTGATGGCCATGTGGGTGGTCTTCTCTTCCTCATCGGGAAAACCGAACAGGGTTAATGGAGCACCCTTTTCCGTCTCCCAGATGCCCTCCATGGCAGCGATCTTGGCCGGTTGATGCTCCAGGGTGTTGAGGCCGTGCAAGTCACCGATAACCACCTGCAGTGGCGCCAGCACGGCGGCCATCAGCGCACCGGTGCGCATCACTTTCCAGGTGGCCGGGCCATCCACGCCGCGCATGGCCCGCCAGGCGCTGATTCCCATGATCAGGAAGGCCGCGGTCAGCAGGGACGCGGTGAACATATGGGCGAAGCGATAGGGGAAGGAGGGGTTGAAGATCACCTCCCACCAGCTTTCCACGAAGAACACGCCATCCTCGATCCGGTAGCCCGTCGGGGTCTGCATCCAGGAGTTGAGGCTGAGAATCCAGAAGGCGGAAAACGAGGTGCCCACGGCGACCAGGGCAGTGGCGATCAGGTGAGTACGGTTGGACACCCGGTCCTTGCCGAACAGCATGATGCCCAGGAAAGACGCTTCCAGGAAAAACGCGGTCAGCACTTCATACCCCAGCAGGGGGCCGGCAATATTCCCGGCGCGCTCCATAAAGCCCGGCCAGTTGGTACCGAACTGAAAGCTCATGGTGATGCCGGACACCACCCCCAGGGCGAAACTCAGGGCAAAGATCTTTACCCAGAAAAAGTAGGCGTATTCCCAGGCCTTGTCACCGGAAAAGGTGTATCGCAACCGGAAATAGAACAGCACCCAGCACAGGCCGATGGTGATGGTGGGAAACAGGATATGAAAACTGATATTGGCGGCAAACTGCAGCCGGGCCAGCAGGAACGGATCGAACTCCACGGGCATACCCTCCCTAATCAGGGGCTGTTGATGCTTTTCAGGCTAGCACATCCTTGCACAACGGCCAGATGACAAATTGCCCCAGGTCAACGCTCTGACAAATGGCGCGGGTGAATGCGCGCCTCTCCTTACAATAAATCAACACAGGCACCTCCAGGCTTCTTCTGCAGAACCGCTACCCCATGTAAACCGGCGTTTGCGCAGGTAACCGTGGCCGGCAGGACGCCTTATTTACATACCGCAACGCCGCCGCAGCAACGCTTACCCCACAGCAATTGAACGCATCGGCAAAGCTGGGTAGCTTATTGTCTGTAACCTTGCATCGCTTTTTGCCGCGATGACGACAATAACCTGACTGCAGCGAGCCATGGCCCTGACTTCCGCGGATGTCCGCAACGCCGAACCCCTGAAAAAAGACTACAAGCTCCGGGACGACAAGGGGCTTTACCTGCTGGTAGAGGCCAACGGTAACCGTACCTGGAAATTCAGCTACCGGTTCGACGGCCGCAGCAAGGTCATCACCCTGGGCCCCTGCCCGGAGGTGACCCTGGCCTTCGCCCGCCAGCTTCGCGACGAGGCCCGGGAGCTGATCGCCGACGGCACCGACCCGCTCACCCGCTGCGAGAAACGGGAGGTCTTCAGCCCCTCGGTGGAAACCTTCGAGGCGGTGGCAAGGGACTGGCTGGAACGGGTCTACCGGTTTGAAGTGTCCGAAGAACAGTTCCGCCGCACCAAGCGGCAGATGGAAAACTATCTGATCTCCAGTATCGGCAAGCGAGTTGTCAGTGAAGTGACACCGGAAGATCTGAAATCTCTGGCGGCAGCCCTGGGTGCCGAAGGCCATCTCGACAAGGGTAAGCGGGTACTGGGCATCGCCAAACGGGTCTATACCCATGCCCGCGACACCGGCGTGGCCGGCTACCAGCAGACCAGCGCCCTGCGCCGGCGGCTTACCGGCTCCGGCACCGAACCGGAATTCCTGGTCAGTACCCGCGAGCAGCTGTTCAATCTGGCCAGCGGCGTACTGGGGCAATGGAGCCGTACCACCACCACGGCGGCGCTGAAACTCACCGTCTGGTTACTGGCCCGACCCAGCGAAATCGTCAACGCCCGCTGGTCCGACATGGACCTGGATGCCGGCGAATGGCGCATCCGCCGTAAAAGCACCGACAGCCCTGACGGCAGCAAAATCATCACCGTTCCCCTGCCCCGTCAGGCGGTGGAATTGCTGCGCGAAATGGAACCGCTCACCGGCCGCCAGGAATACATCTTCCCCGGAACCCGTGACCGCAAGAAGCACCTGGGCGCCAGCACCCTCACCGGCGCCCTGAAGAAAGTGACCCGCACCACCCCGGTGTCCACCGACAACCTGCGTACCCTGGCGGCCACCGCGCTGGGCGAACTGGGCTACCAGGCCGAACAGATCCAGTCACAACTGCTCAACCAGACCGGCGACGAACAGAATGACCGCCAGGCCTACCTGGAAAAACGCCGGGAGATGCTACAGGCCTGGGCGGACTATCTGGACAACACGGTGATTGGCAAGGTCACTCGCCGGTAACGACAGCCTGGCAACAAGACCCCGGAGCTCCCGCCATGGAACCGCGCCTGAGTCACCAGACCCTGATACAGACGGTGCTCTTCCTGTCGGAGGACAATGTTCGCCGGGGCCTGGGCGGGCCCTTTGCGGCACTGGTGGTCAAGGATGGCGTCATCATCGGCCAGGGCTGCAATCGGGTAACCGGCAAGCATGACCCGACGGCCCATGCGGAAATGGAGGCGATCCGCGCGGCCTGTCATCGGCTGGGCAGCCACCAGCTTGATGGCTGTGTGATCTACAGCAGTTGCGAACCCTGCCCCATGTGCCTGGGCGCCATCTACTGGGCACGGCCTGACAAGCTGTTTTATCTGAACCGTCAGACCGACGCGGCCCATATCGGTTTTGATGATCAGTTTATCTACCAGGAGCTGGCTCTCCCTGCCGCACAGCGACAACTGGCCACTGAGCAGGTTGAACATCCGCAACGGTTAACGGCGTTCCAGTTATGGCAGGCCAGTGAGGACCGGGAGGATTACTGACCCCTCACACCCAATGACCCCGCCCAGCCCGGCCTGTTAATCTGTAGCCCTCATGGTTAGCAGAGCGCCCACAATGACCCGCCCCTACGGTTTCCAGTTCGACAACAGTTACACCCATCTACCGGAAGACCTGTTTTCCCGCTGCCCCCTGCAGTCGGTGAAGACGCCGCAGATGGTGTTGTTCAACCGGGCCCTGGCCGGGGAGCTGGGACTGGACGGCGAGGCACTGGACAGCCCGGCCGGGGCAGCGATTCTCGCCGGGAATGAACAGATCGACGGCAGCGACCCGATCGCCCAGGCCTACGCGGGCCACCAGTTCGGCAACCTGACCATGCTTGGCGATGGTCGCGCCATTCTGCTGGGCGAGCAGATGACACCGGACGGAGCCCGCCGGGACATCCAGCTCAAGGGCAGCGGCCGCACGGTCTTTTCCCGGGGCGGTGATGGCCGCGCGGCACTGGGTCCCATGCTGCGCGAATACATCATTAGCGAGGCCATGCATGGGCTGGGCATTCCTTCCACTCGCAGTCTGGCGGTGGTCCGCACCGGCGAATCCGTATTGCGGGAAACCGCCCTGCCCGGCGCCATTCTCACCCGGGTGGCGGCATCCCACCTGCGGGTAGGCACTTTCCAGTATGCCGCGGGCAGACAGAACCCGGCCCTGCTGGAAACCTTGGTGGATTACACCCTGAACCGCCACTACCCGGACCAACAGGCCAGCGACAACAAGGCCCTGGCGTTGCTGGATGCGGTGATGGAGCGCCAGTTGGATCTGATCGTTCACTGGATGCGGGTGGGCTTTATCCACGGGGTGCTTAATACCGACAACGTGACACTCAGCGGCGAAGGCATCGACTTCGGCCCCTGCGCCTTTATGGACAGCTTCGATCCAGACACGGTGTTCAGTTCCATCGACCACCAGGGCCGCTACGCCTATGGCAATCAGCCCACCATCACCCAATGGAACCTGAGCCGTTTCGCCGAGACCCTGCTGCCACTGATTGACGAGGATGTGGACAGCGCTATCGAAAAAGCCACCGCGGTGATCAAATCCTTCAACCAACGTTACAGTGAAAAATGGCTGGCGATGATGAAGAAGAAGCTGGGCCTGTTCGGTGATGACCCGGTGGATGAAAAGCTGATTACCGATCTGCTGGAATGGATGAAAACCCAGCGGGCGGATTACACCAATACCTTCCGCGATATCACCCGCGAGACCTTCCCGGAACACCGCGACTACCAGGATGATGCCTTCATCAACTGGCACCAGCGCTGGCAGGTTCGCCTGGGTCGCAACCGCAAACCGCTCAAATCGTCCCTGTGCCTGATGCACAATCACAACCCGGCGGTGATTCCCCGCAACCATCGTGTGGAAGACGCCTTGATCGCCGCTGAACAGGGTGACCTGGCTGTCACCACATCATTGTTGAACGCGCTGGCCGACCCCTATGGGGACCGCGACCCGGACGACCACTATCGACAGCCGCCCGCACCGGAAGAGCGTGTTTGTCAGACCTTTTGCGGCACCTGATAACCGGTTGGCCCGACCCTGACTTTGCCCGGCCCACAAAAGACGCCGTAGTCTGGATCGCGATCAGGTCAGGGGTTCGATGAAAACGTGACGGAGAAGCCGCCGCGCTGCCATAGCCATGCCACCCACAAGGTATGCAGGTTGATCAGCACGGCCAGCACCCACTCGAACCCATCGTCCATGCTGTCGTAGTGTTCCGGCCAGATCATCCCCAGAATCAATGACGCGATCCCCACCAGCAGGGTAAACCCGCTCAGGGCAAACAGCCTGCGGCCCGCCCGGGATAGCGCCGTGGTACGCAAGGAGGCGCTCAATCCCAGTTGCGCCAGGTAGGTGAGCCCGAAGAACCCCACGACACCGATCCGACGCAGCAGGTAGGGCGTATCCCCCGCGTGGCCAAGCACCACCGTATAGAGAGCCAGAGGCAGGGCCGCCAGCATCCCCAACCCCCACCAGAGCCGGGGCTCCACCCCCAGCTGTCGCAGCCACTGGCGATTGGACCACCAGAACAACACCATGCAGACACAGGCAGGCAACATGCCCGCCTTGAAAACGAAGTAGGCCGTGCCGGAACGGGACGCGCGGGAAATGCTGGTACAACCCTCGAACCAGGGCAGACACCAGGGGACCAGCTGCTCACTGGCAGAGAGCAGATAGCAGACATGCATGGTCACCAGCGGCAACAGGGCAGTGGCCCAGGCCAGTGGTGCCAGGCGGGCAGCGGTTGGCGACGTGGTCATGGAGTGAGATTAACGCAAGACAACGCGCCATCACACCAGTGGAATCACGGCCAGCGCGCCAACGGGTTACCGGAAAACAAACCGCAACGCCTTGCGCAGGGTGCACTGAGCCTAAAGCGAACTGCACCATTCAAACGCCGGATCGGTGCAGTTCGCCTTAGGCTCAGTGCACCCTACGTTTTAGCAAGCCCTGGAGTTTGCTATTGCTCACCTTGCAGTTTGTCCAGGGTGCGCAGCTCGAAGTCGCTGGCGTCATGCCGCTCCCACAATTGACTGGAGGGTTCCCCCCAGGCCCGGTTTACCTTACGGCCACGCTCCACCGCCGGACGTTGGCGGATTTGCTCCGTCCAGCGCAACACATTCTTGTAGGTGTGCGCTTCGATAAACTCCGCCGCCTCATAGACCTTGTTGGTCACCAGCGCTCCATACCAGGGCCAGATCGCCATGTCGGCAATGGTGTATTCATCGCCGGCAATGTAATCGTTTTCCGCCAGCTGGCGATCAAGCACATCCAGTTGGCGCTTGATCTCCATGGTGTAACGATTGATCGGGTATTCGTATTTTTCCGGGGCATAGGCATAAAAATGGCCGAAGCCGCCCCCCAGCAAGGGCGCACTGCCCATTTGCCAGAACAGCCAGCTCAACGTTTCGGTACGCTTGCCCGGATCCTCGGGCAGAAACTCGCCGAATTTTTCTGCCAGATACAGCAGGATATTGCCGGATTCGAACACCCGACGCGGCGGGGTAACACTGTGATCCACCATGGCGGGAATCTTGGAGTTGGGATTCACTTCCACAAAGCCACTGCCAAACTGATCGCCATTCTGGATATTGATCAACCAGGCATCGTACTCCGCGTCCTTGTGACCTTTTTCCAGCAGCTCTTCGAGCATCACGGTGACCTTTACGCCATTGGGGGTCGCCAGGGAGTATAGCTGCAGGGGATGCTTGCCCACTTGCAGTGCCTTGTCATGGGTGGGCCCGGCGATGGGCCGGTTGATATTGGCAAAGGCACCGCCGTTAGCCTGGTCCCATTTCCAGACGCGAGGTGGGGTGTAGGTGGGGTCAGACATAGTTGCTCCCGATCGATAACAGGCATGGCCTGTGCACGTTGAATGTTGTCTCATCATGGCCAGCCCGGGCGCCCGGAACAAGCTGAAAAAAATGGACAAACGCTTCAAATTAATCGATCGGTCGACTCACTCTCATGCTGTTGCACTTCCCAAAGGTGCGCATACAAACCGCCCCGGGCCAGCAACTCAACATGGCTGCCCTGCTCCGCCACCTGGCCGTTATCCAGCACAATGATGCGATCCGCATCCATGATGGTGGACAGGCGATGGGCGATCACCAGGGTGGTCTGCTGATGCGAAATCTCACCGATAGCCTTGAGAATGATCTTTTCGGAGTGACTGTCCAGCGACGACGTGGCTTCATCGAAAACCATGATGGGCGGATGCTTGAGCAGAGCACGGGCGATGGACACCCGCTGCTTTTCGCCGCCGGACAGTTTCAGGCCCCGCTCACCCACCATGGTGTTCTCGCCCTTCGGCAGGGAGGCGATGAAGTCGGACAGGTAGGCCAGACGAATGGCCTCTCGCACCTCATCATCACTGGCGTCAATGCGACCATAACGGACGTTCTCGAAAATGCTGGTATTGAATAGCACCGTATCCTGGGGCACCACGCCGATCTGTCGACGCAAGGAACGCTGGCTGACCTGGCGAACGGACTGGCCATCGATAGTGATGTCTCCGCTGCTCACGTCATAAAAGCGAAACAGGAGTTTGAAGAGGGTGGATTTGCCCGCCCCGCTGCTGCCCACAATCGCCACCTTCTGTTTGGACGGCACGGTAAAACTGACGCCACGAATAATGTCCCGCGTATCGCCATAACCGAAGTGCACATCATGGAAACGGATCTCGCCGTCAGCCACGGTCAGTTCTGTGGCGTCATCGCGATCCACCACGCCCGGCTTCACGTCCAGCACCGCAAACATGTTTTCAATATTGGTCATGGCCCCTTTCATTTCCCGGTACACGAAACCGAGAAAATTCAGCGGCATGAACACCTGCATCATGAAGGCATTGATCAGCACGAAGTCACCCAGGGTCATCACCTTGTCGGTGACCTGCACTGCCGCCAGCACCATGGCGGCGGTCACCGCCACGGCAATAATCAGGGACTGCCCTGCATTGAGCGCAAACAGTGACAGGCGGTTCTTGCCCCGGGCAAGCTCCCAGCGCTCCAGGTTTTCGTCGTAGTGGCGCGCCTCAAAATCCTCGTTGGTGAAGTATTTCACCGTTTCATAGTTGAGCAGGCTGTCGATGGCCCGGGTGCTGCTGGAGGACTCCGCCTGGTTAGCCTCACGGATAAAGGCCAGCCGCCATTCCGTGGCGAACACGGAAAAGCCCACGTAGGCGGCCACCGACACCGCCACAATCAGGGCAAACCAGACATCGTAATTCCACAGCAGCAGCCCGATGACCATGCCGATTTCCAGCAGGGTGGGCAGGATATTGAACACCATGAAGCGCAGCAGAAAACTGATGCCATTGGTGCCCCGCTCGATATCCCGGGACAAGCCGCCGGTGCGACGATTGAGATGAAAATCCAGATCCAGGGTGTGCAGGTGCCGAAACACCTGCAGGCCAATCCGGCGCATGGCGCGCTCGGTGACGCGGCCGAATAAGGTATCGCGCAGCTCACCAAACAACACATTGGAAAACCGCACCACGCCGTAGGCCAGCAACAGCCCCAGCGGCAGGGTAATCAGTTCACTGACATCCTTGGCGTCCAGCCCGTCGACGATATGCTTGAGAATAAACGGCAGCCCCACACTGGCCAGCTTGGCCAGCACCAGGCACAGCACCGCCAGGCCAATGCGGGCGCGAAATTCCAGCAGGTAGGGAAACAGGGTTTTCAGCACGGACCAGTCGATGGGCTTGGGGGTCACATCCTGGCTCATACCGCGCATAACAAGGCCTGCTTTGGAGAAAAGAGTCCGCAGTATAACAACATGGCGGGCAACAATCGGATGACGGAGCGCCCGGGAACCCTATTACCGTTAATGAAACATTTTCCGGCTTTCCGTAGGAGCGTCGCTCGCGGCGCGATTGCTAACGTCGGGTTATGCACTTCGTTCCGGTTCGCGCCGCCAGCGACGCTCCTACAAATAATGTCATTGCTAGGGCATGCCGGTTTTCATCGTCGGGCTAACGGGAACGGGACTGCAGCCACACCGCCAGGCCCTGGCTGTTGAGCTGGATATCCAGCCCCAGCACCGCGTCCAGCTGCTCGTCGGACATCTCGCAGCCATGTTCCCGGGCGCAGCGAAACAGATACTCCCTCATGGCCGTCATCAGCGCTTGTTCCTGCGCATCACCGTCGGACGTTGCCACCACGGCTTCCGCCAGCGCCACATAGTCATCCACCATGGTCAGCAGCCGCTCGCCCAGGGGCTGCGGGTTTTCCACCATGCCGTAATGGGTGAGATAGATTCGCTCGGGTTTCAGGGCCAGCAAGGTGCGAATGGAGGCTTTCAGGGCCGGTGGATCGAATTGCACCGGGGTGGTGGTCGGGCAGATAAAGGGGCCGTTGACGGTGGTCAGGGGCGGATAGGACAGGCCAAAGGTGTCACCGGTGAAAATCCCGCGGGACGCGGGGTCATACACACAGAAATGATGACGGGCATGCCCGGGGGTATCGATGAAGACCAGCTTGCGATCCCCCACGGAGGCTTCATCACCGTCATCCATGGTGCGCACCCGGCGCTCATCCACGGGAATGATATCGCCATAGATTTCGGCAAACTGTTCCTCACCGTATACCGCTGTGGCACCGGCCTTGAGTTTTGCCGGATCAATCATATGGCGAGCGCCGCGCGGATGTACCAGCAGGGTGGCTTCAGGTAACGCTGCCATCAAACCACCAACACCCCCGGCATGGTCCAGATGCACATGGGTGGGGATCACATACTTCACCTGTGAAAGCTCGATACCACGCGCCTCCAACAACGCCAGAATGACTGGCACTGTATTGTGGGTACCGGTTTCAATGATGGCGCATGCCTGATCCGCCTGAAGCAGATAACAGGCCGCCAGCCCTTCGTGCACCATGGCTGTATCGATGCGGGTGATGTGATGACCGATATCCAGGTAGGTGGGGACCGTCATGGAAACTCCTGAGATTGCAGCGTCCCCCGACTATAGGTGACGCCACCGCCATCAGCCACTCGACATTGGTGTGACGCCTGACAGGACCGGCCTACAGACTTCCTGCGCAACGCCAGCCCGCGTAGCGGATCAGGAAATATGCCGAAACGCCCGCTTCTGCGGATCCGCAGGCAGATTCTTGTGCAACGCCCCCCGCAGCATGCGGAGATTCATTTTTTCGCTTAATCGGGCCACCCCGGGCACCTGATAGTGCGCCAGGGTGGAGAGCCGGTTGGCTGCCTTGTAGGCCAGCACCGCCCGATGCCAAAACGCACTGCGCGGCAACGCATACACATCTGCCAGTTCATCGCCCAGACAGATGCGGCTCAATTCAAACAACAACCCTTCCGACAGCCGGAAGGGCGGCTGGCCGGCCAGGGCGGTGATCACCGTCTGGGCCAACAGGCGGCCCTCTTCGTTGGGGTTGTACTGGCGTTCGCGGATACGCTGGTACTGGTAGATCTCCTCATCCAGGGAGTCCGTGAGCATCTCGTCACAGACCCCGTTCTGACGCGCCATGAAACGCCACAGGTGATGACTTGCCGCCCTGTCATCATCACTGAGCGCTGCCCCCATACGTTCCATGCCGCGCAGGGCCAGGTAGTTGAACTCGATAATGGTGAAGGCCATGTCTTCCTGGTTGATTGGCGCGTCGTACTTTTCCGTTTCCCAGCCCCGCTCACGCAAGTACTTGCGCACCATGGCATGCAGCAATCGCACTTCCATCACCGTGCGATGCCCTTCTGCCCCGGGACGCAGTCCGCCGGGCACGTTCATATTGTGGGTCATCTGCGATGTCTCGTAGACCCGGCGCAATACGTCCTGGTGCAACCGCCCGGTGGCAATCAGCACATGGGTCGCCTTGCTCAGGGAATAACCCTCCACCAGGCTGCTCACCAACAGGGCAATGGAGCGCACATTGGCAAAGCCCAGGTTCACCCGGGCGGCATGCTCCACCTGCTGCCAGTCCACCCAGGACGGTATGGTGTGACAGTGGTCCAGATAATCGGAGAAAACCCCACCCTCATGCTTTGCCCGGGCGAAGACCTCATCCAGCATCTGTGCCGGGCGGGCCCGCTGGATACGAGCTGCCACGGCATCCGCCAGGGGGTCACAGGTGCCACGCATGCGATCCATCACCCTGTCCGCGTATTTGGCCTCCCAGTGGCGATTGGCCTGGGGGGAAACCATGGCTGCCGGTACCGTCATGACGATTCCCTCTTGCAGTTTGCTGTCCCCGGACCATAATCCAAGCAACTACTTGGTTAATACTTGGTTTTATGGACCGACAGAATCTCCCTCTCAGCGCCCTGAAAAAACAACCCTCCCAGCCCCGTGCCCTGCGCACGGTGGAGCGCATCATTGCAGCCACCGATGAACTGGTGCTGACACAGGGACTGGACGCCCTGACCACCAACAAGGTGGCCGAGCAGGCCAACGTCAACATCGCCACCCTTTACCAGTATTTCCCCAACAAACAGGCCCTGCTCAGCGCGGTGGTACAACGCTATCTGAACGACCTGACCCGAGGCCTCAACGATATGCTGGATGGGCTGGGGGACACGTCGGTGGAGGAATCCACCCGACTGTGGGCCAGCCTGGGGATTCAGCATTTCCGGCAGCGCGGCGGCATTCTCCCGGAGTTACTGAAAAGCCAGCACATGATTACCAACCTGCCGGAAGGACGGGATGTTGAGCGGCGGCTGATGGAAGCCATGCACCGCTTTCTGATCAAGCAACGCCAACGGCTCCAGGTAAAAGACCTGGACCGGGCCATCTACATTGCATTCAACGCCTGCAGCGCCATTCTCACCAAACACTTGCTGGAGCCGGTACCGTTCTACACGGACGCGGAAATCGTGGAGGAAGTCACCCTCCTGATGACCCGCTATTTCTATGGGTCGGCGTAATAGCCCAGGGCATTCACGCTCTCTTGCCCTCCCCGTCACCACGATGCTTTTTTGTCTGCGAAAAGGGCCACCCCATGACCGGAATGACTGCACTGCTGATTTATATCGTCTGGACGCTGATTCTGGCGCTCAGCTACGCCACCTACCGACTGCCGCTGGTACTCACCGGCAAGAAAGCCGCCAATCACTGGGAGCGGGGCAACCCGGTTGATGACCCGGCCATCCTGATTCGCGCCAAGGCTGCCCACCTGAATTGCCTGGAAAACCTGCCCCTGTTTGCCGCCCTGGTACTGGTTGCCGCGGCCACGGGTCAGAGCGAGACCGTCAACGCGGTGGCAGGCTTCATTGTGGCGGCACGCATCGGGCAAAGCCTGGTGCACCTGATCGGCACCAGCTTTCCGCTTGTATTTGTCCGCGCCAGCCTCTTCCTCGCCCAGGTGGCCCTGATGCTGTATCTGGCTGTGGCTCTGATATAACCAGCTTCGCCGTTTGATCAGGGACACGGAACCGCCCTGAAAAAAACAGCGGCCTTGGCCGCTGTTTTTGTTATCAAGGAGAAAGCCGAACTTACTCGCCGTCACCGGCAAGAAAGGCATCCAGCAACAAGGCGCTGTTGGCCTGTACGGCGGTGGTGATCGCCAGGCCGGGATTTTCGATGCGGAATTTCGGATTGTGGTTGAGCGGCGGCAGTTCGCCGGTGCTCATGTACGTCTTCATCACATCCGGGGCGCCACCGCCCACTTCCACGAACAGGGTCTCGGCATCGTCGATACCCGCCACCAGCATGGGGAAATCTTCGGACCCCATCACCGGGGGAATGCCGGGCATGATCCGTTTTTTCCCAAGAGCCCCTACCAGAGTGGCATTAGCTTTCTCCGCCAGGGCCGGCTCGTTAATCACCGGTTCCGCATACCCCAGCATGGTGATGGTGGGCTCGCGCTCCTTCGGCACTCCGGCGGCGACGGCAATACCCCGGGTTTCCCGATCGATGGCATCCAGCATGGTCTGGCGCACGCCCTTGTCGAACCAGCGCAGGTTCAATTTCAGGGTGCCGGTTTCCGGAATCACGTTATGGGTTTCGCCCACCTGCATGGCGCCCACCGTCAGCACTGCCGGATCCTGGGCGGGGATGTTGCGGCTGACGATGGTCTGGTAGGCCATCACCGCCCGCGCGCCCATGACTACCGGATCAATGGTGCCTTCCGGGCGGGAACCATGGCCGCCGATGCCTGTGAGATGCACATCCAGCTGATCACTGCCAGCCATGCGGCGGCCGGCTTTCACCGCCACCGTGCCCGCCGGCCACACCGGATACACATGGGCGGAAATCAGCAGGGAGGGCTTGGGTACCTTGTCATAGAGGCCGTCGTCCACCATGGCCTGGGCACCGGCAATCAGCTCTTCCGCCGGCTGGCCCACCAGCACCAGGGTGCCGGACCAGGCATCGCGGGTTTCCATCATCACTTTCGCGATGCCCAGCAACCAGGCGGTATGGGAATCGTGGCCACAGGCATGGGATACATAGCTGGTGCTGCCATCATCCAGCTCCACCTGTTTTTTGCTGGCATAGGGCAGACCACTTTCCTCTTTTACCGGCAGGGCATCCATGTCGCTGCGGAACATGATCACCGGGCCGTCGCCGTTTTTCAGTACTGCCGCCAGGCCGGTTTTGGCAATACCGGTATGCACCTGGTAACCCAGTTTCTTCAGCCGCTTGGCCACGAGCGCGGAGGTATCATGCAGGTCGAAGGCCAGCTCCGGGTTGGCGTGCAACTGGCGAAACACCTTCTCCAGCTCCGGCTGCTGGTCTACCGCCAGTTGATTAACCTTTTCGCTAAGAGGCGTCGGAATGGCGGCCTGTGCCGGGCCGCAGGCCATCACTGCGCCAGCCAGAAGGCTGTTACGCAGCCCATTGATGAATGACATGTGCTCTCCCTTTATTTTTTTGGAATGTAATTTCAATAATTGACCACAGGAGGGGCGAGCGGGTCAAGGAGAGGCTTTTCAATCGGGGACACATGAATGGGCGCCGGAAAACGCCGGGATAACACCCGCTTTACGCGACGTGTTCGGCTCAAGCACTGCGTCGTTGGAGCCTTGCTGGCAAGGCGAAGACGTTCAATCCGGCGCCGGGACGGCAAATGGCGCTTCGCTTTGCCAGCAAAGCGCCAACGGGGAGCCTGAATCAGCCATCATCCTGGCGCTTGCGCCATTCGCGGGGAGACAGGCCGGTCCAGGTCTTGAAGGCACGGGTGAAGTTGGCCGGGTCACCATAACCAAGGGCCTCCCCGATGCGGCGAATTTCCAGGTCCGGGTCCGCCAGCATCTGGCAGCTGTCCCGCCGGCGGGCGGCTTCCAGCAGCTGCTGGTAACTGTAGCCCTGTTCCTGCAGGCGCCGCCGCAGGGTGCGGGGCGTCAGGTGCAGACTATCGGCCAGGGCTTCTGGAGACGGGTACCCGTCGGCACCCGGGATCAGGGCAGCACGGGCACGGCGCAGAATGTCATCGTCGTCATCCACCAGCGCGCTTTCCCGTTCGCACTGGGCCAGTGCCAGTGACAGGGCTTCCGGATTGGCAGTGGGTAGCGGTTGATCCAGCAGGGTGATATCCCCCGTCAGGGAAATGCCAGCCTGGGGCATGCCGAAACGAACCGTCGGCAGCAACGACTGCCAGCGATCAAACCCCGCCGGCGCCTGCCCATACACCCAGATCTCCCGCTGCTCGGGCAGGTGTGGTATCAGAAATTCCATGCCCCGATACATGCTGGTCAGCATGGAGCTCATCAGCATGTCGCGCAGGGCGTCCGGCGCGCGCAGCTCCATCACCAGCTCCATCAACAGGCGATTCTCGCTTTCGCTTACCATCAACCGCGCCCCGCGCCCGCGCAGATGCCAGAAGCGTTCCAGAATGGTGATGGCCTCACGGGGGCTCCCGGCGCACATCAGGGCATAGCCCAGGTTGCCGTGGGCGGTGAGGGGCATGCGGTCGCCAGAGGCAAACCCCAGGCTGCCATTGCCCGTGAGTGACAGTGCCGCCGCCCCCATCATCCAGGTTTCGTGCAAGGACAACCGCCCGGCAGGATCGTCAATCTGCTCGGAGGCAACACCGGCAATCTGCAATAGCTGCTCCCGGGAGGCGCCACTCTCCACTGCCGCTTCCATGAAGGCACGCGGGTAGGTGGCAGACTGATTGCGCTGACGCACCCAGGCCGGGAGCGATGCCAGTTGTTCAGTCGTGGCTGTCAGGATTTCGCGTTGCGGCATTTGGCCACCAATGACAAGTACAATGTCCGTGCAGAATCTCACGCCCCCTGCCCCGAAACCAGTACCGTATGAGCCATATTAAGACAGAAGGGCCGCAAACGGCCGCAAGGAGCACGACCATGAATGCCACTGTTCCCATCAATCAGGACAAGAAACGCAAAGGCCTCATCGGTACCGTACGCACCGTCGCCAGCAAGACCCCCAAGAACATGATTCCCAAGGTGCGTCGCCCCCAGTTCGCCTTCAGCGAGGCGAACGATATGCCACGCTACTGGTGGGACAACGACCCGGCGAAAACCCTGCTGCTGGCCGCCCTGTCCGCCAGCTTCCCGCCCGGTGAGCGTTTTTTCATTGATTCGGTGCGCCATTACCAGGATCAGATCACCGACCCGGAACTGAAGAAAGCCATCAAGGGCTTCATCGGCCAGGAAGCCCACCACTCCCGTGAGCACGAACTCATGAATGGTTTTCTGCAGGAACGCGGGGTGGATCTGGCCCGGCTGGAGCGGGAAATCCTGGGTTTCATGAATCTCATGCGCAAGTATCTGAGCCCGGAACGCCAGCTCGCCCACACCGTGGCCGTGGAGCATTTCACCGCACTGATGGCCGAGGAGTTCCTGCTCAAATACGACGCCCTGGAACAGATGGACCCGCGCATCGCGCCGATCTGGGCCTGGCATGCCATCGAGGAATCCGAGCACAAGGCGGTGGCGTTTGATGTCTACAAGGCCATCGGCGGCAGCGAGTTCACCCGCGTCACGGAAATGATGGTCGTCAGCGTGCTGTTCCCGGTGTTCTCTGCCGTACATCTGGTGCAATTGATGAAAGAAGACGGCCAGCTGGGCAACATGAAGTCATGGCTCAGCGGCTTGAACTACATGTGGGGCCGCCCCGGCGTATTCCGCAAGCTGCTGCCCTCCTACTTCAAGTTCTACAGCCCCAGGTTCCACCCGTGGGATCACGACGCCCGGGATCTGGTGGAGAAAGCGAAGAAGAAATGGCTGGGTGACTGGGGCTGATTCCAGCGAGCCTTGCCTGCCAACGAATCGTCACCGGGAACATCGCTTGCAAACAAGGCCTTAAGCGACGATCAGCGGGCGGGGGAGACCCGGTACCTATCCACTAGGTCTCTCGCCCGTTCCCGCTCCTCCTGGATCTGGCTTTTCCAGTCTTTTAGTTTCGGGTTGAGTCGGGTTACAGCCATGAAATAGGCCAGATCCCGGTACGCTTCATACTGCTCCTCGCTGTACCAGATGTCCGCCGTGGTGTTCTGCGGGAAGGCATTGTGCTGCCCGCTTTCACTGTCGTAATAGCGGGCCACATTGCAGGAGTAATGCGCCGCATCTTCGCCAAGATCCGCCAGCGAGGTCAGGCAGGCCTGGTCGGGCTGGGCGGCCAGATTGTCGGCCACCATCCTTTCGTCCAGCGATAACTTCACATAAAGAATCCGGCTGGGCACCTGCCAGGGAAAGCCGGTCGCTATCAGCTCAAACACCCCCGCGCCCTGGCGCTGAATATAATCACCGGCCAGCGGGCAGTGGCTGGACTTTTCGTCTTCGGCACACGCCAGCGTAATTCCCAGGTTGGTTTCCAGGTTTCCCCGGATGCGTTTGAGCGATTCGAATTCGTAGTCGGGGTCATGCTCGGCATCCACCACCACGATTCGTTTTGTGCCCCGCTCGATCAGAGAGTACAGCCCCAGGTTCTCGGCATGGCCACCATCGCTGATACGTAGTGTCGCGTGATACTGCTCCGGCACGACGAACTTCAGGGGGAACCCGCCCAGCAGCTTGTAGGTCCAGAACCAGACACTGCCCATAGGCCCTTCCTGGGTGGCGGGATTGCGCATCTTGTAGCCGAGATTCACATTGGCGGCGGAGACAAAGAAATCCCCCACTCCCCGCAACTGTCTGGCGCCTTCATCCACCGCCGCACCGGATGTGGCAACCGCTTTGGAAAAAGAAATCGGGGCCAACAACTGCTGTTCCGGCTGGTAACTGGTATGGGCCGATCCCCACTGAACCGGAGAGAAGCTAAAGACACTTTTCTCCAGCGAGGCCATGTCGTAATTATCGTCGTCATCGAAAAAGCTGTATGGCCGAATCAACTTGGTGTTGATGATCGGCAGGGACAATGGTGGCACATAGTCTCCCGCCTCGGTGAGCGCGTCCGCACAGGCGTTATAGGCCAATGCAAACTCGCGCAGGTGACGAAAGTGCAGTTCCTCAGTTTGGGAAGCCCGGCGCCATATCAGCACGCTGCCATTACGGGCGTTCATAAACTGGTCGGGTTCATGTTCGAAGTAATCCACATAGGCATCATGGTTGGCGTTAGGTGCCAAACCATAGGCCCGCTCCAGCCCTTTCCGGTAGGCATTGGTAAACACCGAACCATTGATCAGTCGCAGATTCAGAAAACCATCCGTCACCCAGTAGAAAGGCAGCGACACCACATGGGAGGTGATTAGCCCACCGCTCTCAAGGGCCTGCATGGCCTCGTTGCTGGAATAGTTGATAATGTCTGACTGGTCCGCGATATGACGCTGATAGGCATCGTCCGCCAGGATGTCGCCGTCCGTCCGCGACAGGAAAAACGGCGCCAGATTTTCCACACCCTGATCATCGCCATGTTTTTCTGCCACCTGCCGGCAAAAGGGCGTGGACACCACATCAGCAGTGCCGGCCATATCACTCAGCACGCTGGCGTAGAATTCCCGATTTCTGTCGGGCAAGCCTCTCGTCTTTTCATCATCCCGCTTCTGCGCGGACATGGTCCCGTAGAAACGCTGCGACATCAGCCAGTAAGAGGTGTAACCACCGCCGGACACCGACGAGATGGCATCCGCCTCTTCCAGCAAGCCGGCCTGGTTGAGCGCCTTCAACACTCCCATGGAAAACGAGGCGGAACGGGCCCCGCCCCCTGACAATGCGATCGAAAATGCATCTCTGGGATAAGGGGTGCCGGAAGCCGTATCATCCAGGCAGCGCTGCAAGGCAGCGGTAGGCTCACCTCCCTCGTAGCCTTTCACACCAAATCGCAGTAGCAGTTCCTGACAGAAACGGCTGCGCAGATAGCCTTGCTGATCTTCAGCACTGACGACCTTGTCGCCGGATGCTCCGGTGATCTGTGATAAACGATCTGGTGTGTCATGCGTAGCACAGCCGGACAGGGCGGCAGACAGCACCATGCCCAGCAGGCAGGCCGTGAAGTTCCTTTTCATGTTGTTGTTCCCCGTTTTTTTATATTTTTCTTACAGCAGTATGTCGTTGCTCAGGATAACGGGTAAAGATAGATTGCGCTTAACCTTTCTTCGACAAGGCCAGCAAATCGCCGGCGTAGGCATTCACATCAAAGGGAGCCGTCTTATCGGCACTGGCAGCAATATGGCGAGCCAGCAACTGGGCCATCTGGCTCAAGGCGTCATCATGATCCAGCCCTTGAGATGTCAGTGCCATCATCACCAGACCGGCTTCCCGCGGGTGCCCTTCGGCAATCTGGTTTTCGATGGCCTCGACCAAGGCCTCGTGGGCGAAATCGTCTTCTGACTGTTCCATATCGTTCATGCTCACTCCTGAAATGGGTCTCTCTGGCAGCGAGCCCATGCACAGTCGGCACTCGCCGTCAGGTGGCGCGGACCGCCTCGGTGACTGGAAAACCGTAGATGACCCGGCTTGCGGTCACCGTCATCCTGTTCGTCCATGTTTACGCCCTGTTCCATTCTGACCCCATTCTACACCGCTGGCCGATGGACTGTGCCGCTACCGGGCACCGGTTTTTTCCTGTCTCATCCGCGCCGAGGCGATATTCATCAAGCGCCGAAACTGGCCGCATTCAAGGTGACTGGGGGCCGGGCATTTTGCTGCATGGCGCAGGCCATCACGCATAGCTGACAGTTTGCGGATAGTGTCATCCAGCTCATCGGCCTTTGCCGACAGGGCATCCCGGTCAATGCTGGGCTCGCCCCCGGCATCGAACATTTCGCCGATTTCATCCAGTGAAAACCCTGCGGCCCGCCCCAGGGCAATCAGCGCCAATTGATCCAGTATGCCGGGAGCAAAGATTCGCTTTAGTCCCCGGCGCCCGGTGGAAAGGATCAGCCCTTTCTCTTCGTAATAGCGCAGCGTCGACGCCGGCACGCCGGACCGGCGCACCACTTCGGTAATATCCAACACGACCTTGACCTCAAGCCAGCTTCAAGTTGCAGAGTATCAGCAAAGTCATCTTGAGGAAGCCCCATGGATAACGTTATCGCGTTTTTACCCAGCCTGATCGTCATCGGTTTCTGCGCCACCCTGGTCATGGATGCCTGGAGCTGGCTACGCCAGCCCTTGCTGGGAGTCGCCCCACCCAACTACGCCATGGTGGGCCGCTGGTTGCTGCATATGCGCCACGGGCAATTCCGCCACACCGCCATTGCCGCATCGCCCGCCATGCCTGGTGAAAAGACCGTCGGCTGGCTGGCCCATTATCTGACCGGCCTGGCCTTCGCGGGAATTCTGCTGGGTATAGCAGGACAAAGCTGGATCGAGAAGCCCTCCCTGGGGCCGGCCTTGCTGGTGGGTATTGGCACCGTTGCCGCGCCGTTTCTGTTGATGCAGCCGGGCATGGGAGCCGGCATGGCGGCCTCCCGCACGCCGGCCCCCAACGCCGCACGCCTGCAGAGCCTGCTGACCCATGCCGTATTCGGTCTGGGCCTGTATCTGGGTGGCTGGGTGTCACACGGTTTGCTGAACTGATAGTGAGACCCGGGAGCAACGCTTCGCGATGGTAACCATTGGGGCCTGCGGCCATGTATCCTGTAGACATCTCTGCGCCATGCCGCTTCCGCCCGGGCAGGCCAGGACACATAACCAGGAGCACCATGACCACCTTACTGCTGAATCTGCGCCGGGTTCCCGATGACGAGGCCGATGAAGTGCGCGCCTTGCTGGAACAAAACCAGATCCTGTTCTATGAGACGGCCCCGAGCATGTGGGGGATTTCCTCCGGGGGCATCTGGCTGACCCAGCCTGAAGATCGCGAGCGCGCCAAGGCTTTGCTGGCCGACTATCAGCAGGACCGCGCCCGCCGCCAGCGAGAAGCCTATGAACAAGCACAACGGGAAGGCACAGCGCCGACGCTGGGTGGGCGTTTGCGTGAACAGCCACTGCGCGTGGTTGGGTTGTTGGTGGCCGTGCTGGCGCTATTGCTGGTAACGCTGCTGCCGTTCCTCACTCTGGGTTAGGGCGTTGCTTTTCGCCCTTTCTCGCCGTCGTTGTTCAGTGCTTGCGCGCACCCAACACTTTTCGCCACAGCGGACGCGGCTGGGCTTTGCGCGCTTCATCCATGCTCGACAGCATGCCGGTGATGGCATCCGAGACCTGTTCACGCAATTGCCAGAGCACGGCGGGATCGTTTTCCTGGCCTTGCAGGTGCGCCGTGGGAATGGGTTTGCCGATGGAAAAATGGAAAGGCTCCGCCTTGGGCAGCAGGGTGGGACCAATCCCTTTCACCAAGGGCATAAACAAGTCGCCGCCACGCATCAGCGAGTTGACCTTGTCGTTGCCCAGCAACCGTTTGCCGAGCCAGCCGTTGGCAAAATCGTCACCGTCATAAACGATGTCGTAGGCCTCGTCACAGCCCAGTGACGCAAAGGGGATGATGTCGAACCCCTGCTCGATGGCCATATAGACGAACCCGGTACGCTTCTTCCATACCAGCTTGTTGATCTCGTCCCGACGCTTGGCCACCTCCCGGGCGCCGCCCGGAAACACCAGCACATGCTGGCCACTTTCCATCAGCCGGCGGCAATTTTCACGGGTACCGGGCACGGCGCCGAAACGGGTCACCAGCTTGCCCCATACCGGCGTCGGAAAATGGAAATGATCGCCCAGGGAACGGGGGAACACGCCCGTCTGCCGATACAACTCGTAGACAAACAGCGGGGAGTCCAGCACGCCCATCAGCGCGTGATTTCCCACAAACAATCCCGGTCGTTGCGGATCCACATTTTCCGCCCCTTCCAGCGTTGCTGCGAAATAGCGGCGCTGCAGGGCGGTCACCCGGGCCATGGTTCGCAGGGACGGGGGACGGAAATCTTCAATGGGGATCTCAATATCGGACACGATTACCTCAGTGTGTGTTCGCTGGCCGCATCGCCAGGGTGCGCAAGCCTAGCATTATAACGGCGGGTTACCATGGCAGATCCGCCCTTTCCGGCCAGTCAGAACGGGCAATCGCGGCAGAACAGGGGAATCGGGGAGGAAGCCCCGCAGGGGGACCGGCAATTACTCGGGGGTAGCCGCTGACGCCAGCTGCAGCAGATCGCGGGCGTAGGCGTTCACGTCAAAGGGGCGGTCTTCCTGCATGGAATGCGCAATCTGCGCCGCCAGCACATCGGCCATCTTCACCAGGGCATCGTCACGGTCGACGCCCTGACCAATCAGGTCCATGATCACCAGACCTGCCTCGCGGGGATGACCATCGGCGATCTGGTTTTCCACCGCTTCCACCAGCGCCTGCTGGGCGAAATCGTCTTCTGCCTGCTCAAGTTCTTTCATGGGTTGTCCCAAAAATCCGCCATCATCATTTAGCTTGGCGCCCATGATAACAGAGCCGGCCCGGGAGAGATTCAACCTGCTATCAGCCACTCCGACAATTTCGTGGCCAGGGTATCCAGGATCGCCTCATGATCCAGCCCGGCCGGCGCCATCAATACCAGATGCAACAGACTGCCTGCCGTGGAGGTTGCCATCAGATACAGGGTATGGGGGTGAACGGTCATCTGATAATGCTGGCGGGTTTTCTGCAAGCCGCTCTCCAGTACCTGCTGCAAGTCTTTCTGCAATTGCCGGGTGGCCGGTAACTGGTGCAGATAGGGCACCTGAAACACCAACACCCGTAACAGCTTGCGCTGCCGGCGCATCAGCGAATACAGCGCGCCCAGAAAATGGCGCATGGCCACAGGCAGGTCATTGCGGCTACTGGTCAGGTCCAGGCGGTCATGCAGCAGGGACGTGGTTTCCGCCAGCAGCGCCTCAGACAGGCGCGCCACCACGGCTTCCTTGCCCGGGAAATACTCATACACCGATCCAATGCTGACTCCGGCCACCTGGGCGATGGCATTGGTGCTCAGCCCCGCATACCCATGGCGCTCCAGAATCCGAGCGCAGGCCTCCACCATGGCGGCGACGGAGGCTTTTGACCGCGCCTGCTTTGGCTCTTTTTTCATCGAAAAATCAGTGGCTTGCCAATTTCCTGTGCGCATATCCCCGCCCCCCGCTCCGGTCAGGAAATCCGAGTTTTTCCGAGTATATGCTCAGATTAGAATGGCTGCACGATGACCGTCACCACAAACCGCGAGTCCCCCATGGCCAACGATATCCAGTTCAGACGCCCCAAAATCGGCCCCTACTTCAGCCGTCTCCGCCACCACTGGGCCTGGAACGCCAGGAGCCTGCTGACACCCGGACAGGCCCTTCGCGATCGGGTGCAGGGGAAAGTGGTACTGCTCACCGGTGCCAGTTCCGGCATTGGCGAAGGCGTGGCCGACAAACTGGCTGATGCCGGCGCCACCCTGTTACTGGTGGCCCGTAATGCGGACAAGCTGGAGGCCATTGCCACCGGGATCCGCAAACGGGGCGGCCGGGCGTTTATCTATCCGGGCGATCTCACCGACCTGGATGATTGCGATCGCATCTGCCAGCAGGCCCTGGCCGACCACGGTCATGTGGATATCCTGATCAATAACGCGGGCCGCTCCATCCGTCGCTCGATCAAATTTACCGTGAACCGTTTCCACGATTACGAGCGCACCATGCAGCTCAATTATTTTGCCGCCTTGCGTCTGGCCATGAACCTGCTGCCCGTCATGGAAGCCCGTGATGAGGGCCATATCATCAATGTGTCCACCGTGGGCGTGCAGGCCAACCCGGCCCGCTTTTCCGCCTATCTGGGTTCCAAGTGGGCACTGGAAGGCTGGACCTGGGTGGCCGCCAATGAATATGCCCATACCAACCTGCGGTTTTCTTCCATCAACTATCCCCTGGTGCGCACGCCCATGATTGCGCCCACCAAAATCTATGATTACCTGCCGGTCATGTCACCGGAGACGGCGGTGAACTGGCTGCTGGATGTGGTCATCACCCAGAACAAACGCAAACTGGGCATCTTCGGCAAGGGCGCCCTGGCCATGTATTACCTGTTACCGAAAACCTCCGAGTCCATCGTCAACCTGAGCTACCAGAGCCTGTTTGAAACACCGCCGGCGGATTATGTGTCACGCAAGGCGCGCGGCGAAAACCGCGTCATGGACACCGCAGAGGGTCACAACGACAGCAAGGTGGCACCGTTTCGTGCCAGAGACAGCCAGCACCGGGCCTAGGAATTCACTGACAGGCCCGGCCTGATCCGTGGACACCCCAGCGGGACGGCAGACGGCCTGAGCGCGAATAAAAGCTCAAGGCAGTTACCGCCACCAGAATCAGTGCCATACCGACCCCCTGTGGCGCGGCCAGGCTTTCCTGCAAGATCACCACGCCAAACAACGACGCAGTCACCGGCTCCACCATGGCCACGATGGACGCCACCGCCGGCGGCACATCCCGGAGGCCGATCACATAAATGACAAACGACAATCCGGCCCCCAGCACACCGAGCCCGGCAAACAGCGGCCAATCGGGAGAACGGATCGCTGCCACAATCTGCCCGGCATTGGCCGGCGCCATCAGCAGCATCACCAACACCGCAAAAGCAATGGAGAGAATCGCCTGGGGACTGCCATGGGGCGCGGCATACTTGAATCCGAAAATGAAGACTGCATAGCTGAGCCCGGCCAGTAAACCGGCAACCACACCCATCATGGTCAGCCCCTCTCCGCCCATGTCGTAGACCCGGGTCAACAGCACGATACCCAGCATCACCACGGCCATGGCAGCCAGCTTCAACCGTGAAGGCTGCTCCAGGCGAAAAACAAACGACACCAGATACACAAACACCGGGGCGCAATACATCAAGGTCGCGGCCACGGCCACGCTGCCCCGGGAAATACTGAGAAAATAGAACGCGAAATTACCCGCCACCCCCAGGCCGGCAACGCTGGACCAGAGCCATAATCGGCGGCTCCTCAGGCCATGGCCGGCGGGCTGCAGAACCAGCCAGACCAGCACAAACAAACAGCAGTCCGATGGCGCCCCGGTAGAAAGACACCAGCAAGGC
>NZ_LWEJ01000001.1:0-31305 GCF_001635525.1 Alcanivorax sp. HI0007 | reverse complement strand
GCCATCCTTTACCGTCAGTCAGGCCCCGCTGCATTACCGTTTCCCGCTGGATCACTTGATTCGTCGCTACAAGTACCGCGGTGACCTGGTCGCCGAAAGGGGCATCGAAAAATTACTGGAGGACACACCCTGCCCCTGGCCAGAGATGGATGCCCTGTGCCCCCTGCCCGCGCATTGGTACCGTCGCTGGTGGCGGGGGTTTGACCAGAGCCAGCGACTGACCGACCGCCTGGCGACGCTGTGGAAAATACCCTGCTTACCGGCATTGCAACGTCGCCAATCGACCCCCATGCAGCAGGGCCTCAGTCGTAGCCAGCGGCAACGCAATCTTCGCGGCGCCTTCGCCTGTACACGACCGGTCAGTGGTCTGAGGCTGATACTGGTGGATGACGTCATGACCACCGGCAGCAGCGCCCGCGCCGCCAGCGATTGCCTGCTGCGCCAGGGTGCCGCGGAAGTACGGGTGTGGACCCTGGCGCGGACACCGGAGCGTTAAATGCGCAATTGCGCTCACTGCGCAAACGCCGCCTTATGCGCTGTATTTCACCTGCCTGTTAGGCATAATGATGCCCAGCAGTTGCAGCATCGCCCCCTTGAGGAAAAAGGGGCACAATTTTGAAGGTGTCTGTCCACCCATCGAAACGCTCACCTTCAAGAACGGCCATAACGAGTACGCCAGGGGCTTTTCAACAGCCTGCCGGTTCACGGAGGGATACCCATGAGAACAATAATAAGCGCGATAACCCTGTTTTTTCTGTCCACTACCTTTGCCAGCCATGCTTATGCGGAAGACCGCTATAGCGGTGTTACCCTGATCCGTGGCACCGTTGTCTCGGTGGGCCGTGTCGACCCCACCGAAAATGTGGACACCGGTTTCTTTGTGGACGCCAACTACACCAGCGTGGCCATCAATGCAGGCATCGGCACCAAAAAATTCGGCGACTCCCCGCTACGCTCTGACCAGCGGGAAGACGACCTGTCTGCAGCGGATGGGGAACGGGTCAACAATGCCTACGCCGGTATCGGTTTCGGTCGCATCGTCCAGATTCAATACGGCTACGGTAACCACGGCGATCTGCTGCGCTTCCGTTCCGATTTCAATTACCGCTCGGTGGTGGATTTCTTTACTGGCAAGCGCACCCCCAAGGACCGTATGACCTTGGGCGACCGCATCACCTTTACCATTGCGGTCGAGCAATATCAGGACAGTGACGAGGAAATTTTCGACAACGCAACCTGGGGCGTGGGCTTACTGTTCTGACACGTCTCCCGGGAAAGGATCATTCATGGAAGTCCATATTGCCCAAGGACATAACCCGCCCCACAACATCCACGGCATCACTGTGGTGATCGACGTGATCCGGGCGTTCACCACCAGCCATCACGCCTTCCGCCGGGGACTGCGCTGTATCTGGCCGGTGGCCAATGCGGAGCAGGCCTTTGCCCTGCGTGACGAGCACCTGCCCGACGCCCTGTTGGCGGGTGAAGTGGACGCGCTGCCAATCAAGGGCTTCGATTTTGGCAACTCCCCCTGGGAAATCGACCAGGCGGACCTGCAGGATCGCGAGCTGATCCTGCGCACCACCAATGGTGTAGTGGCCACCCTGAAGGCCCAGGACAGCAAGGAAGTCCTGGTGGCCGGCCTGGTCAATGCGGAAGCCACCGTCAACTATCTGCGGCAACAGAACCCGCCCACCGTGGTACTGGTTGCCTCGCACCCCACGGGAGATGAAGACGTGGCCTGTGCGGAGTACATGCGCCACCTGCTGGGCGGCGAGGGCGTGAGCTACGCCAACGCCCGCGAGCGGACCCTGAACGCCCGGGCCGCAAAAAAATTCTATGACGGCACGCACCCGCGCCTGCGTCCCGAGGATATCGAAGCCGCCGCCAGCAGCGATGGGCCCGGCGCCCTGATCATGCGGGTCCGCTTTGATCCGATTCCCTGCATCACCGCCCACCCGGCACCACAGGACTGACCCCGGACGTCAAGGTTTCCGTTCTTTTTGATCAATGCGGCACCCATCACGGCCCTGCTACTGTTGAAACCAATTCAACAGACAAGGCAGCCCCATGATCCAGTGGTCCGAACAACAACAGATGATCCAGAAAATGGTGCGCGATTTCGTGGAAAAAGAAATTGTGCCGCAACTGGATGACATCGAATACAACGGTGTTCCGCCTTACGACATCCTCCGCAAACTGATCAAGACCTTCGGCATGGATGTCATGGCCAAGCAGTCTTTCGAGAAACAGCTGGCCCGTGAGAAAGCCATTGCCGCCGGGGAAACCGTCGAGGAAAAGAAAAAAGACGGCCCTTCTGCCATGGCCGGCGAAGAGGCAGCCATGCGCATGATCCCCATTATTGAAATCTGCAAACATGCCCAGGGGCTTGTCACGGCCATGGGGGTGTCCATGGGGCTTGGCGGTGGAGCCATCATGAGCAAGGGTACCATCGAGCAGAAAGAGCGCTGGGCCCTGCCCCTGCTCACCCTGGAAAAGGTGGGCGCCTGGGCAATTTCCGAGCCGAATGCCGGCTCCGACGCCTTCGGACAGATGAAGACGCTGGCCAGACGCGACGGCAATGGCGGCTATATCATCAACGGCAGCAAGACCTGGATCACCAACGGTCCCTATGCGGATACCATCATCCTGATTTGCAAGCTGGATGAAGAGGGCGTGCCCGCCGACCAGCGCAAGATTGTCTCTTTCATCCTCGACAGCGGCATGGAAGGCCTTGAGCAGTCCAAGCCCTTCAAGAAGATGGGCATCGGCTCCTCGCCCACCGGTGAATTGTTCCTGTCCGATGTGAAGGTGGGCGCCGACCGACTGCTGGGCGGCAGCGAGGACGGTTACGGCCGCAGCGGCGCCAAGGGCACCTTCATGCAGGAACGCGCCGGCGTGGCCGCCATGGCACTGGGTATGGTGGAACGGGCGCTGCAACTAAGCACCCAGTACGCCCATGACCGGGTCCAGTTCGGCAAGTCCATCGGCCAGAACCAGTTGATTCAGCTCAAGCTGGCCAAAATGGAAGTGGCCCGCACCAACCTGCAGAACATGGTATTCCGCTATATCGAAATGACTGCTGCGGGCCAGCAGATGACCCTGGCGGAAGCCTCGGCCATGAAACTCTATGCCGCCCAGGCAGCCATGGAGGTAGCCACCGAAGCGGTGCAAATTCACGGCGGCTACGGCTACATGCGTGAGTCACGGGTGGAACAGCTGATGCGTGATGCCAAAATCCTGCAGATCTACGCGGGGACCGACGAAATGCAGATCATCGCCATTGCCCGGGATCTGCTGGGTCGCCTGTAAGCCTTTGACCACAAATGATGTAAGCATTCTGCTTGGCGCAATATCAGCATATTGACCTTTGCGCCCGGCAGAATGGTTTTTGTGGTCTTCATCACGCTCTGGATTACGGCATAAACTCAACCATTATTCGTAGTAAAGGCTGAGAAATCAGCCTGGGTGGTTGAGATGTTAGTACGCTATAGGGCTGATCGTGCCGCAGTAGCCCTGGTGTTGGCGGTGTTTGCCATTCAACTGGGCCTTTTCTTTTACAGCGAGGGCCTGACGACCTGGCTGGCCATGCTGGCACTGCTGCCCATTCAGGTGTCCTGTGGCGCCATCTGCCACAATCATCACCATGTGAATGTGTTTGTGAAAAAGCCACTGAACCGGCTTTTCGAATGCATTCTCTACCTGCAGACCGGCACCAGCCCCCTGAGCTGGACCCTGCATCACAATATCGGCCACCACAAGCACTACCTGGACCCGGAACAGGACCCCTCCTCCTGGCAGCAGGCGGATGGCTCGCTGATGCCCCGCTGGCGCTATGTACTGGTCAACACCCTGAAGGTCTACCCGGAAATTCATCGGATCGGACAAAAGCACCCTCAGTTATACCGGCGCTTTCTCCGTTTGTTGGTACTTGCAAACCTGCCCCTGCTGCTGGCGCTGCTGCACGACCCGCGGAACGCCGTCATTCTTTTCGTCCTGCCCATGACGGCCATGTTGTTCATGCTGCTGGACAATACCTACGGCCAGCACGCCGGCACCGGTTTTGACGACCACTACCACGCATCACGGAATGTGGAACTGAAGCGCTACAACCTGCCATCCTGGAATCTGGGCTATCACACCGCGCATCATATGCTGCCCGGCATCCACTGGAGTCAGTTGCCACAACTCCATGACAAGATACGCCACCGCATCCCCGACCACCTGATCACCGACAACGTCCTGCTGCAGTGGGAACCCGCCCGCCAGCAGCGCGAGGGGATTCCCTCATGATCCGCGTATTGCTGGTTTTCCTGATCATGGGCTGCGCGGCAGTCGCCCGGGCCCAGGATTGTTATTACTACTGGGTCCACCAGTGCATTGAGGTGGTTGACGCCAGCCAGCGACAGCTGCAGCAATATGTACTGATTTCACCGGCAGTGAACTACCTGCAAGCTGACGAGGGTCAGCAATGCAGCGAGGCCGTGACGCTGCGCCAGACACCCATTGCCACCGAATTGCTTGCCCGCTTCAACCAGGCGGCCAGCAAGATCAGCGCCTGCCAGACCCCCATCACGGAATTGCCAGCCAGAATCTACGACAAGCCTCACCAGGCCACCTGGCACTATAACCGCAGCCGCAAGAACAACCCCCGGAAAACCGTGATCCCGTTGGCGGACTTGCCGGTGCTCTGACAATAAGCCCTGAAGATCACTGCCAATCGCTGCACATCCGGCTGGTTGTGCTATGATCGACCTGCTTTTTTCATCCGGGGCGAATAATGAAAACAATCAAAACTGCCGCGTTACTGATCTGCACCCTACTGCTCGCCAGCTGCCAGAATCTGCAGGGCGAACGACAAGGGGATTACTACTTCTCTCCCGCCGGCGCCTATATTCTGGATATGAGCATCAACACCTTCCGGGGTGAAGTGGTGCTCGACGAACGATGTGACCGTCAGGGTGGTTCCACCACCTTCTGGGACGGGAGCGGGCGACTGTTTCGCGTTGATTACCTGAGCGCCGAAGACCATCCGATGATCCAGGCACCACGGTTTGCCTCCGATCTGACCCTGCTCAACCTGACCCTGAACAGCTACCTGCGTGAAGTGGTGGCCAAGGCCCCCATGATTACCAGTGCGGAAGCCTCCTACCGGGAATTCCTGGAAGACGCCGATCCCCGCGCCCTGTTCGCCATTATCGGCATCAATGTGGATGCCGCCCAGGTCAAAGACAGCGAAGTGGAGAACGGGACTTACTACTACGGCTTCATGCTGTTCAAGCGCGGGGATCGTATCTATGTGTTGCAGCATCGCCAACCGGTACTGATGCCCGAGAAAATGAAGGCGGTACTGTTGAATCTGGCTGACGGCATGGAAATTCCCGGTCGCGTGCGCGACGACACGGACATGGAAAAGCTGCGTCGACTGCTGAAGAAAATGGCTCCCGGCGGCACCAGCGGCGATCCGATCCGGTTGTGTGAACCTGTCTGATATTCGTTGCGTCGTAAGCGCCTGACGTTGCAACAAGCGCCCGACAAGGTGTTTACTAAACCTGTGTAGCCCGCGTTTCAGAATGATGCGACGCCGGGCTGCCGGCGCATACAAGAAACAGCGCCCAGACCCTCTTTACGGGTCTGTCGCTGTTCAAATTCATCCTCAAAACGATTCGTGCTGTTATGACTTCATTGACACAACAGAGCTGCGACGCATGCCGAGCCGATGCTCCCCGGGTAACCGATCAGGAACGCCAGGAGTTACACGGCCAGATCCCAGACTGGATTCTGGTGGAAGAAGACGGTATTGAAAAACTGCAACGGGTGTTCCCGTTCGGCGATTTTGCCGAGGCACTGACTTTTACCAATCGCGTGGCCGAACTGGCTGAAGATGAGGGCCATCACCCCGCCATCCTCACCGAGTACGGCAAGGTCACCGTCACCTGGTGGACCCACAAGATTGGCGGCCTCCACCGCAATGATTTTATCTGTGCTGCCAAAACCGACGCGCTGCTCAAGGACTAACTGAGAAGCGCGTTTCGAGGTACGAGTTTCGAAGAGAGAAACCGGTTTTGCCTTTCGCTCCTCGTACCTCGTGCCTCGCCCACCGTATTTCGCTGCCCTGACCATTTCCTCCACCGCCATGATCAAAACGGCTTGCGGCAACCGCCGTTGCCTTTGCTAGCATTCTTCTCAACTGAAGGAGAAACAGCATGGCCCTTTCTGAAGAACAGAAAACCCTTATCAAAGCCGCCAGTGACAAGACCTTTCCGTTTGTGGAGCGCTGCGGGGTGAAAACCCTGGATGTGGAACGGGGCTACTGCAAAATGATGATGCCCCTTGAACCCAATCTTAATCATGTGGGCATCATGTATGCGGGCGCCCTCTACACCATCGCCGAATTGCCCGGCGGAGTGATCTACCTGACTTCCTTCGACACCAAACGCTTTTACCCCATCGTCAAGGACATGGCGATCCGCTTTCGTCGCCCGGCCACCACGGATATCACCGTGGAGATCACCCTGAGTGAAGAGGAAATTGCACGCATCGAAAGCACCACGGAAGAGGTGGGCAAGTGCGATTTCGAGTGGGACGTGGAATTGAAAGACGCCAATGGCGAGGTGGTTGCCATCTCACATAACGTGTATCAGATGCGCAAGATTGGCGCGTGACCCGATTTCCGGCGCCCCCCCCCCTGAGATCCTGGAGATACAACGCGCGCCCCCTGGGTGTCGGGACACGAGTTGAAAGAAGCGCAACGCAAGCTTGGCCTTGTCTTTCGAAACTTGCCTCCCGGAACCCGGGAATTCGCTTTGCAGCTCGTCGCTTACCGCCTTGTTATTTCCTGCTGAATTCCTGCACAGCGTCAATAAAGACGCCGGCGTGGGCCGGATCCACCTGCGGGGTAATACCGTGCCCCAGATTGAAAATATGGCCCGGGTGGTCACCAAAATCCTCAAGAATTCGCTTCACTTCCGCACGGATCGCATCCGGGGAAGCGTATAGCACCGCCGGGTCCATATTGCCCTGCAAGGCCACCTTGTGGCCGACACGACGACGGGCTTCACCGATGTTGATGGTCCAGTCCAGTCCCAGGGCATCACAGCCGCTCGCTGCCATGGATTCCAGCCACAGGCCGCCGTTCTTGGTAAACAGGATCACCGGCACCTTGCGGCCTTCGTGATCCCGGATCAGGCCGTCAACGATCTGCTGCATGTATTTCAGGGAAAACTGCTGGTAGGCCTCCGCGGACAGGGCGCCGCCCCAGGTGTCAAAGATCTGTACTGCCTGCGCACCATGACGAATCTGGGCGTTGAGATAGGAGGTCACCGACTGTGCCAGCTTGTCCAGCAGGGCGTGAGCCAACTCTGGCTGGCTGTAGACCATACCCTTGAGATGGCGAAAATCCTTGCTGGAGCCACCCTCGACCATATAGGTGGCCAGGGTCCAGGGACTGCCGGAAAAGCCGATCAGGGGAACCCGGCCATTGAGCGCGCCACGAATGGTACTCACCGCCTTCATCACATAACCCAGGTCGCTTTCCGCATCCGGGATTGGCAACGCCGCCACGTCTTCCTCTGTACGCACGACCTTGCGGAATTTCGGCCCTTCGCCGGTCTCGAAATACAGCCCCAAGCCCATGGCATCGGGGATGGTCAGGATATCCGAGAACAGAATCGCGGCATCCAGCGGGTACCGCTCCAGTGGCTGCAGGGTGACCTCGCAGGCCAGATCCGCGTTCTGGCACAGATCCATGAACGAGCCGGCATGCTCGCGACTGGCCCGGTATTCCGGCAAATAACGCCCGGCCTGGCGCATCATCCACACCGGTGTCTGATCAACGGGTTCACGGTTCAGAGCACGCAGAAAACGGTCGTTTTGGAGGGGTGCGAAAGTCATTATTGATCCTATCGGTCTGACATCGGACGCCTGACGCCGGTCGCCCTGAAACACATTACAGAACCCCGCACTTTACCCTATTCCGGGCTCTGTGCGCATAACAAAAAGGCCCGCAATGCGGGCCTTTTGCATCCGGCGTCAGACATCAGATGCCTGACCGGATTCATACATCCAGATAATCAAGAATACCCTTGGCCGCTTCGCGCCCTTCCCAGATGGCGGTCACCACCAGGTCGGAGCCGCGCACCATGTCGCCGCCGGCAAAGATCTTCTCATTGCTGGTCTGGAACGGGAATTCCTGCTCTTCCGCCGCCTGCACACGACCGGAATCGTCCGTAGCCACATTCTTGGGCTCGAACCAGTCCGCCGGACTGGGACGGAAACCGAAGGCCACAATCACCGCATCCGCCGGCAGAATTTCCTCACTGCCCGGAATTGGCTCGGGACGACGACGACCGTTGTTGTCCGGCTCGCCCAGCTTGGTTTCCACGACTTTCACGCCGGTGACCTTGCCGTCTTCTCCCACCACTTCGATGGGCTGACGGTTGAACAGGAACTGCACGCCTTCTTCCTTGGCGTTGGCCACTTCCTTACGGGAACCGGGCATATTCTCTTCGTCGCGGCGGTAGGCGCAGACCACGCTGTCCGCCTGCTGGCGAATGGAGGTGCGGTTGCAGTCCATGGCGGTATCACCACCCCCCAGCACCACAACACGCTTGCCTTTCATGTCGATGAAGTCGGCAGGATCTTTCTCGAAGCCCAGGTTGCGGTTGGCATTGGCCACCAGGAACGGCAACGCCTCATGCACACCCTCCAGGTCTTCACCGGGGAAACCGCCCTTCATGTAGGTATAGGTACCCATCCCCATGAAGACCGCATCGTAGTCAGCCAGCAGTTCATCAATGGTGATGTCCTTGCCCACTTCCACGCCCAGACGGAATTCCACGCCCATGCCTTCAAACACCTCACGGCGCTTGGCCATGACCGGTTTTTCCAGCTTGAACTCAGGTATACCAAAGGTCAGCAGACCGCCGATTTCCTCATAACGGTCGAAGACCACCGGCTTGACGCCACTGCGTACCAGCACGTCAGCACAGCCAATACCCGCGGGGCCGGCACCGATTACGGCGACCTTCTTGTCGGTCCATACCACCTTGGACATGTCCGGACGCCAGCCCATGGCCAGGGCGGTGTCGGTGATGTACTTCTCGGTGGCACCGATGGTGACCGCACCGAAACCGTCATTCAGGGTACAGGCCCCTTCACAGAGACGGTCCTGCGGGCAGACACGACCACAGACTTCCGGCAGGGAGTTGGTCTGGTGACTCAGCTCCACCGCTTCCATCAGGTTGCCTTCACTGATCAGCTTCAACCAGTTGGGAATGTAGTTGTGCACCGGGCACTTCCACTCACAGTACGGGTTGCCGCAGTGCAGGCAACGATGTGCCTGGTGCTCCACTTCCCGGGTTTCGAACGGGTAGTAGATTTCCTCGTACTTGTGCTTGCGGTCTTCAATGTCCTTTTTCTTCGGATCGTGCCGGGGCACGTCGAGAAACTGGAAGTTGTTGCTCAAACGTTCAGCCATGGTCTCCCCCGTTATGCCGGATTGGCACGCGTGCTCTTGAGCAGGTTTTCCAGGCTTGCGGCCTTGGGCTTAACCAGCCAGAACTTGCGGCTCATGGCATCAAAGTTATCCAGAATGTACTGGCCCCATTCGCTGCCGGTCTCTTGCACGTAATCGGAGATCACGCCCCGCAGGTGACTGCGGTGAGATTCGGTGGCTTCGGAGCTGATGCGATGCAGTTCGATCAGTTCCGGGTTGATGCGGTCGAAGAAGTCGTTGTCCTCGTCCAGTACAAAGGCGAAACCACCGGTCATGCCGGCACCGAAGTTATGTCCGGTGCGACCCAGCACGGTGATGGAACCGCCGGTCATGTACTCACAGCAGTGATCGCCGGCGCCTTCCACTACGGCGTGGGCGCCGGAGTTACGTACCCCGAAACGCTCACCGGCCGTCCCGGCCGCCAGCAACTTGCCGCCAGTCGCCCCGTACAGACAGGTGTTACCGATGATGGCGGTTTCCTGGCTCTTGAACGGGCTACCATTGGGCGGACGAATCACCAGCTTGCCGCCAGCCATGCCCTTGCCCACGTAATCGTTGGCATCACCTTCGATGTACATATGCAGGCCGCCGGCGTTGAACACACCGAAACTCTGACCCGCGGTACCGGTGAAACGCACCTTGATCGGCGCCGTTTCCATATCCAGGTTACCGTGACGCTTGGCAATCTCGCCGGACACCCGGGCCCCCACGGAGCGATCACAGTTGGTGATCTCATAGTGGAAGGAACCGCCGGATTTGCTGTCGATGGCGGTCAACATGTCTTCCACCATCTTCTGGTTCAGCAACGCCTTGTCGAACGGCTCGTTACGGCTGACCTGACAGTGGGTGGGCTTGTCCGCCGGCACCAGGTCGTTGCGCAGGATCGGGGTCAGATCCAGCTTGCCCTGACGCACGGTCTCGCCTTCCAGCACTTTCAGCAGGTCGGTACGACCGATCAGCTCGGGAATGCTTTTCACGCCCAGCAACGCCAGCAGCTCACGGACTTCCTTGGCCACAAAGGTGAAGTAGTTGATCAGCAGCTCGGGGGCACCAATGAAGTGCTCCTTGCGCAGATCGTCACGCTGGGTGGCCACACCGGTGGCGCAGTTGTTCAGGTGGCAGATACGCAGGTACTTACAACCCAGCACCACCATGGGCACGGTGCCGAAACCGAAGGACTCGGCACCCAGGATGGCCGCCTTGATCACGTCCAGACCGGTCTTCAGGCCACCATCGGTCTGCAACCGGATCTTGTCACGCAGGTCGTTGCCACGCAGGGCCTGATGGGCTTCCGCCAGACCCAGCTCCCAGGGAGAGCCCGCATAGCGGATGGAAGTCAGCGGGCTGGCCGCGGTACCGCCATCGTAGCCGGAAATGGTGATCAGGTCCGCGTAGGCCTTGGCCACACCGGAGGCCACGGTCCCCACGCCAGGCTCGGACACCAGCTTCACGGACACCTGGGCATCCGGGTTGACCTGCTTGAGGTCGAAGATCAGCTGGGCCAGATCCTCAATGGAATAGATATCGTGGTGCGGCGGCGGCGAGATCAGGGTCACGCCGGGCACGGAGTGACGCAGACGCGCGATCAGCGCATTCACCTTGCCGCCGGGCAGCTGGCCGCCCTCGCCGGGCTTGGCGCCCTGGGCCACCTTGATCTGCAGCACTTCCGCGTTGACCAGGTAATGCGGGGTCACGCCGAAACGACCAGAGGCGATCTGCTTGATCTTGGATACACGCTCGGTGCCGTAACGGGCCGGGTCTTCGCCGCCCTCACCGGAGTTTGAACGACCGCCCAGACGATTCATGGCGGTGGCGATGGCCTCGTGGGCCTCCGGGCTCAGGGCGCCGAGGGACATACCCGCGGAATCGAAGCGCAGCAGGATGTTCTCCAGCGGCTCCACCTCTTCCACGTCGATGGCGTCCACATCATCACGCAGAGCAAAGAGATCCCGCAAGGTGGCCACCGGGCGCTTGTTCACCAGCTCGGCGTATTCCTTGTAGGCATCGTAGTCACCGTCCTGGGTGGCCCGGTGCAGAGCGTAGATCACGTCCGGATTGAAGGCGTGATATTCCTTGCCGTGGATGTACTTGAGAATACCGCCGGCATCAATGGGCTTGCGCTGTTTCCAGGCGTCCTTGGCCAGGTTCTGCTGGTCCGCCTCGAAATCCTCGAAGCTGGCACCCTGGATACGGCTGGGCACACCCCGGAAGCACAGATCCACCACATCACTGGCGATACCCACGGCTTCAAACAGCTGGGCACCCCGGTAGGAGGTGATGGTGGAAATCCCCATCTTGGAGAGGATCTTCATCAGGCCCTTGTTGATGCCTTTGCGGAAATTCTTCTGCAGTTCCACCGCATCACCGAGCAGCTCGCCGGAACGCACCATGTCGGAGATCACGTCGTAGGCCAGATACGGGTAGACGGCGGTGGCGCCGAAACCAAACAGCACCGCGAAGTGATGGGAATCACGGGCGGTGGCGGTTTCCACGATGATATTGGCGTCGGAGCGCAGCCCTTTTTCGGTCAGGGAATGGTGCACCGCGCCGGTAGCCATCAAGGCGTGGATGGTCAGCTTGTCCTGGACAATACCGTGATCGGTAAGCACCAGGATCACCTTGCCATCGCGGACCGCCTGGGCAGCCTGTTCGCAAAGGTTTTCCACCGCCTTGCGCAGACCAATCTGCGGATCGTAATGCAGGCTCAGCTTGGCCACATCGTATCCGGGACGATCGATCTTCATCAGGTTGGTGAACTTGGAATGGGACAGCACCGGCGTGGACAAAATCGCCCGGTCGGCATGGTCCGCCGTTTCCTCGAACACGTTCCGTTCGGCACCCACACAGGTTTCCAGGCTCATCACGATCGCTTCGCGCAGCGGATCGATGGGCGGGTTGGTCACCTGGGCAAACTGCTGCCGGAAGTAGTCATACAGGGAACGCTCACGGCGTGACAGCACCGCCATGGGCGTGTCATCGCCCATGGAACCGGTGGCTTCCTGGCCGGATTCGGCCAGAGGGCGCAGCACCTGATCGCGCTCTTCGAAGCTGATCTGGAAGAATTTCTGATAGCTCAGCAGGTCCTGCTGATCCACCTCGTCGGTACGCTCCACTTCGTGGTCGTAGTCCGCTTCGATGCGCAGGGCATTGCCTTTCAGCCAGTCCCGGTAGGGGTGACGCACCTTGAGACGGTTGTCGATGTCCTTGGTGTGCAGTACCTCGCCGGTTTCGGTATCCACGGCCAGGATCTGGCCCGGTCCGACCCGGCCCTTGGCCACCACGTCTTCCGGCTTGTAGCCGTAAACGCCGATTTCCGAAGCCAGGGTAATAAAACCGTTCTTGGTCACTACCCAGCGAGCCGGGCGCAAACCATTACGATCAAGCATACAGACCGCATAACGGCCATCGGTCATCACCAGGCCGGCAGGACCGTCCCAGGGCTCCATGTGCATGGAGTTATATTCGTAGAAGGCACGCAGATCCGAATCCATGGTTTCCACGTTCTGCCAGGCCGGCGGGATCATCATGCGCACGGCGCGGAACAGATCCATACCCCCAGCCAGCAACACTTCCAGCATGTTGTCCATGCTGGAGGAGTCGGAACCGGTACGGTTGACCAGCGGGCTGAGCTCTTCCAGGCCGGGCAGCAGTTCGTTTTCGAACTTGTTTTCCCGGGCCAGCGCCCAGTTACGGTTACCCTGCACGGTGTTGATCTCACCGTTGTGGGCCAGGTAACGGAACGGCTGGGCCAGCGGCCACTGCGGCAGGGTGTTGGTGGAAAAGCGCTGATGGAACACCACAATGGCGGTTTCCATGGCGCTGTCACCCAGGTCCGGGAAGAACGCCGGCAGATCCACCGGCATCATCAGACCCTTATAGGAGATCACCGAGGCCGACAGGGAGCAGACGTAGAAGTAACCATCGTTCTCGATGGCCTTTTCCGCGTGGCGGCGGGCAAAGAACAGGCGGCGGTTGAGCTCCTGCTCGGTGTTGCCGTCGGCCGCCACCAGCACCTGCCAGAAGCCGGGCAGGGAAGCACGGGCCAGGTCACCGAGACAGGCGTCGTCAGTGGGCACTTCCCGCCAGCCCAGCACCTGCACATCCTGGGCTTCCAGCGCGGCATTGATAGCCGCTTTCTGGGCGTCAGCCTGGGCCGCGTCCGGGTGGGTGAATACCATCCCCACGCCGTAGTTTTCCGGCAAGGTAATGGACTGGGCCTCCGCAACCTTGCGGAAGAAAGAATCGGGTTTCTTGAGCAACAGACCGCAGCCATCACCGGTTTTTCCGTCGGCATTAATGCCGCCCCGGTGAGTCATACATGTCAGTGCTTCGATGGCCGTTTGCAAAAGCTCGTGGCTGGCGTTGCCCTCCATATGGGCAATCAGACCAAAACCACAGTTGTCCCGGAATTCTCCGGGCTCAGTGAGCCCCCGCACCAGCGTTGAGTTCTGCTGCATCAAAACCTTTCCTCTTGAAATTCAGAGACTTACAGAAGGCGAATGGCGTCAGGATAGTGGTGACGGCAAAAAAGGGATATGCATTCTACACATTGCGCCCTTGGGCGACAAATTGAACAGTCACCCAAAGGCCATTTTTGTTTTCAGAGCTCGCTGCGAATGTCGGCCATCTTGCGGGGAAAAGGCCCCGCTGAGCGCAACTTTGCAGGCAACGTCGACTTTGCATCCAGGGCAGCCTGACGGCTGGAATAGTCCCCTGAGAGCACCAGATAGACGGATTTCCCGTTCCGCTCAGCCCGATAATAGGCCCCTTTGCGCTCCAGCTGATCCAGCACCCCACGCGCGCTGGCCTCCTGACTGGTGACCGTAATCTGCAGAAACCAGCGGCTGTCGTCCAAGGTCGCCAGCCAGTCTTCCCGCTGATAGCCCAGTTCCGCATCCAGCCCGCTGAGGGCCGGCTCACTGGCAGGCACCGTATCCGGCTGATCAGGCTCTTGCGCAGACACCGGCTGCGTTTCTGGCCCCTGCGCAGGCTCAGATTCCTGAGCTGCCGGCCCCTGTGTCACTGCCACCTCAGGCTCCTCACGAGCAGGGGCGGATTGCATGACCGGGTCCGTCACCGGCGTCAGGGACACATTGGCCGCTTCCTCATTGGCTTCCGGCTCGGACTCTGGTGACTGACGTTCCGGCAGATCCTCCAATCTCGCCACCGGCTCCATGGAAGAGGCCAACGGACGTGTGGGCGCATCGTCTGCGCCACTGGCATCAGCATCTGCCGTGGCGGGCTGCTCGGGCACCGGCAAGGCAAGCTCACGAGATTGCCCCTGGCCCTCGCCGTCATCATTGCCACCTGAGAAAACCGACCAGACGATCGCCACCACAACGAGCAGGCCAACAGCCGCTGCCACATGACGCCATGGCGGCGTCACCGCGGCGCGACGATCCTGCCCCTCTTCCGGACTGTCCCGGTCATCAAACTCCGTATCGTCTTCATCCTCGACGTCCACTGCCGATGAGGAAAAGGACAGCTCTTCCTGGGAATCGTCATCCGCCGGGCGGGACGCGAAGGCAGCAGCAGGCTCGACACCGGCTTCTTCTTCACGAGAGGCGGACATCATCATTGGCGCCCCCGCATCCTGGCTGCGCAGCAGCTCCAAAAGGCGGGCGATATTGCCATCACTGTCATGGCGCAAACGGTCAGCCTCGTCCGCCTCCAACTCGATTCCGAGCACGAACCAGGCAAAATCCTGAATGTCATCAGCAACCAGGGAAGGCAGATCGAGCACATCATCCAGCGCCAGATCCGCGCCCTTGAGTTTTTCCACCGTGCCCGGCAGCCCCCCGAACACATACCCCAGGCGGGCGCCCAGCTTCTGCTTCAAGGCAGCCATGGTAGCGACAGCGTCGTCCTGCAGATCCTCACTGTTGTCGACCACCACCAGGATGCGGCCGTCGGCCAGAGCCTCGCGAAGCTTGTCAGGGAGTGCTGCCCTGTCGATATCGAAATGCCGCAGCAAAGCCTCAATGACCACGTTGGCATTGTGCTCCGCCGCGCCGTCGATCCGCACAATTTCCATGTCGCCGAGCAACGCCATCACCGTATGGCCAAGCAACGTAGAGACACCGCTACCGCTATCGCCTTCCAGCGCCACCACGGAACCCAGTCCGGCATGGGCGGTCAGCGCATCCAGATAATCGCCACGGGAAGCACCACTGAAAAAACGGTCGTCATCATGTTCCACAAAAAGCCTCCAGTGTCTGGCGTAATGCCCCAGCATCATAGTCTGCCGTGACCACAGCCTCGCCCAGCTGTCGCAGCAACACAAGACGAAGCTGGCCGTTTTGTACTTTCTTGTCCAGCGACATCAGATCCATGAACTGATCCGGCGTCATCCCGGCAGGCGTTGCCACCGGCAACTGCCATTGTGCCAGCACATCGGCCAGCCCGGCCTCCAAACCCGCGTCTACCCAGCCCAGCCTGACCGACATATTCACTGCCATGAGCATGCCGACCGCGACTGCCTCTCCGTGCAACCACTGACTGTAACCCGTGGCCGTCTCAATGGCGTGACCAAAGGTATGGCCCAGATTGAGCAAGGCACGGTTCCCCTGCTCGGTTTCATCATCAGCCACCACCTGGGCCTTGTTATCGCAACTGCGATAGATCGCTTCAGACAATGCCTCTGTGTCTCTGGACAACAGCTTTTCGTTGTTGGTTTCCAGCCAATGGTAAAAATCCGGGTCGCGAATCAGGCCATACTTGATCACTTCCGCATAGCCAGCGGCCAGCTCACGCTGCGGCAGGGAGGCCAGAACATCCGTGTCGATCAACACCAGGCGCGGCTGGTGAAACGCACCAATCATGTTCTTTCCACGGGGATGATTGACGGCGGTCTTGCCACCAACAGACGAATCCACCTGGGCAAGCAACGTCGTCGGCACCTGAATAAAGTCCACCCCACGCTGATAACAGGCGGCAGCGAACCCCACCATATCGCCAATCACGCCGCCGCCGAGAGCAACAAGCGTGGTCGTGCGCGAGTGGCGCTTGGCCATCAACGCATCGAAAATGCTTTCCAGCGTTTCCAGCGTCTTGAACGCCTCACCATCCGGCAGGACCAGGGTATCGCACTGACATCCCGAAAAATGCCGGGTCAGTCGCTCCAGATACAGAGGGGCAATGGTCTCGTTGGTAACGACCATCACCTGATTGCCGCGCACCTGCTCGGCAAGAGGGAAGGTGTCGAGCAAGCCGGCACCGATATGAATCGGGTAACTACGCTCGGCCAGGGCCACCTGAAGTGTTCGCATTGGATCTCCGACAGACATTTGGGTGGTAGGCGATGGCAAGAGAGAAGCATCGGCGACGGCCAGACAAAGCGATGCGCCACATCGCCGACGGCCACTCAGTCAGCACCGTTCATTCGATGCAACAATCGCCAGCCAAGGCCATATTATCCTTGTCGGTGAGACGCCAAACAAGCCAGCACGTCATCCGCCACCTTTTTCAGGTTACCGGAGGCCGTAGACACCAGGTGATGGGACACCTGTCGATAAAGAGGATCCCGCTCGGCGAACAGCGCTTCAAGTCTGGCGCGCGGGTCTGCGGTTTGCAGGAGGGGGCGATTCTTGTCGTTTCGGGTGCGGGCAAGCTGAACGTCAACAGGGGTCCACAGATAGACCACACAGCCGCGCTCATGGAGCATATCCCTGTTCGCTGGCGTCACCACAACGCCACCCCCAGTCGCCAACACAATACCATCCTGGCGAGTCAGCTCATCAATAGCCTCTTGCTCGCGACGGCGAAAACCGGCCTCGCCTTCCATATCGAAGATCCACGGGATATCCGCCCCCGTCTTCTCCTCAATAACCCGATCAGAATCGAAGAAAGGATAGTCCAGTATCTGGGAAAGGTGGCGCCCCAGGGTGCTTTTCCCAGCACCCATGGGGCCAACCAGTATTAGAGAGGGGTTAGTCGTCTTGGTCACCGATTTGCCAACGCATCCTTCATCAGGCGGGGAGTGATGAAGATCAGGAGCTCTTGCTTGTCGTCGATTTTCGTGGTCTTTCTGAACAACGTCCCGATCCAGGGCAAATCCCCGAGGAAAGGAGTCTTCGACAGGGACTCCCTTTTCTCCTGCTGAAATATACCACCAAGTACGACGGTTTCACCATCAGTTACAAGAACGGATGTCTCAACTCGGTTCGTATCCACAACCGGGGTTTCTGCTACAAACCCACTGATCGCATCATTGAACACTTTGAGAGTCATAATAATGTTGCCGTCTGGCGTAATATGAGGGGTCACCTCCAGACGGAGCTCCGCATCAATAAACTCTACAGCCGTTGCACCTGAGGAAGTCGCGGTTTCATAGGGCACCCTCTGACCTGCTGCAATAATCGCGGGCTGCTGGTCTGCAGTCAGAACCTTTGGTGTGGCCACAAGCTCGCCATGCCCTTCCGCCTCTAACGCAGACAACTCAAGCTCAATCAAGCCTGATGCCAAAGAGGTGAACCCAACAGCAAAACGAGATGCCTCGCTGGAATCGACCCCCAAATCAACGATCAGATCATTGTTGGTATCGACATTAAATTCCTCAACCTCCCCTAGCGAACCATCATCGTCACGATCAATATTGGCATAATGAAGCTGACGAAGACTCGTTAATCGCCCCGAAAACATGGCTGTTTCGCCCTCATTGGCCAATTGAGAGCCATCGTAGCCCAGCCCCCCCCAGCGTACACCAAACTCCTTGGATACGTCGTTTGAAGCGACCACCACCCGCGCCTCAATTAATACCTGCTGAACAGCGACATCCAATTGCTCAATCAAGTCTCCAATATTATTGAGCCTCTCCTGAGTGTCTTGGATGATCAATGTATTCGTACGCTTGTCGACAACCACTGAGCCTCGATCACTAAGCAAGGAGCCCACTTCTTCACCAGCACCGCTGATCAGGGTCTTCAGTTCCGCCGCACTCGCATAATTAACATTCACATATTGTGTACGAAGGGGAGCCAGAGAGGCCATCTGCTTCTGACTTTCCAGCTCCAGCTGTTCACGGGCAGCAATCTCATCGGCAGGCGCCACCAACAACACATTGCCTACTTTTCGCTTATCCAGCCCCTTGGTTTTGAGAATCAGCTCAAGGGCTTGATCCCAGGGAACATTCTGCAAACGCAGTGTAATCCTTCCATCCACCGTATCAGAAGCCACCAGATTGAGCCCCGTGAAATCGGCAATCAACTGCAGGACCGACCTAACTTCGATATCCTGAAAGTTCAAAGACAGCTTCTCTCCAGTATACTCAAACGCATCCTGGCTTTTTTTAGCCGCCACATCTTTTGAAACAGGCTTAACATTGATACTGAACAGCTCATCCGCCTGATAAGCCAGATATTCCCAAGAGCCTGAGGACTGAATTTCAATTGTTGCTCCACCATCAACAGCCATTGTCTCAACAAGCTTTACCGGCGTAGCAAAGTCGACAACGTCCAGCTTTCTTATGAGTTCATCCGGCACACTGGCACCGACAAAACGGGCAATAATTTTATCTCCGCTCTCCTGGACATCTACAGGAATGGATGCCTGTGAGAGCTTAACAAGGACACGACCCTCACCGTCCTCTCCGCGACGAAAATCAACCCCGGAAATCGCAGCCTCACCCCCAGCAACAACGTCAGAAGCAATTCCAGCGCCCGCCTGACCACCAGGAACACTATCCCCAATCAGGACGACCACGGTATCACCATCCACCTTTGTTGAGTACGCAGCCAGAGAATCCAGATTAAAAATCAAGCGCGTACGGTCTTTGGCCTCAACAACCGTAACGCTACGAACATTGCCTGCCCCCATATCCTGGCGCTTTTTATCAACCGCACTATCAGCACCGATCAAATCAAGCGCTATACGAGCAGGCTTTTCAATGCCATAGCCTTTGACCTCTGGAACCCCTCCATCAAACTTCAGGCGAACTTCGAGACTATCGCCAGATAAAGCATTTGCTTCTACCGACTTGAGGGTCCCAGCTTTTGCCAATGAGAAACTTCCGAGAAGAAGAGCCGAAAGCAAAAACCCCGCCACACGCCGGGAGATGCCATTTTTTGTTTTAAAGTCTATATTTTTCATCATTGATCCCCAGCGATCATTATTCAGCGATAGAGACGGAGTTGGCGCGCTCAACCCAGCCATCCCGACCATCCGGAACGATTTCCACAAGCCGGACTTGAGTTTCACTAACAGCCTGCACTTTACCGAAGTTTTTCCCTATATAGCTTCCTGGCTGAACTCGCGTCACTGCCCCACCAGGATCCGCAATCAACGCTTGAAGGGCTCCTCCTGGACGCGAAATTGTGCCAACCATGCTCAATGAATCCAAAGAAAAGCGCTCCAGGTATTCTTTTGGTCGACCCATATCCGGTTCAACTTTTCTTCCATCAGGGATGTAAGCCCCTGACTGGTCAACAGGCTTACTAAATGGTGATCGCAATTTGTGCGCACTATAAGCATAGGTTGCGATCGGCTTGAACTCTGGCGGAGGCTCGATTCTCCCTCTGGGCCGAGCCTTGATCTCTTCAAGCCGAGACTCCAGACCTGACAAACCTGTACCACCACTACATCCAGAAAGCCCCAAAAGAGCCAATAATCCGACACTCAATACAATTAACTTACGCATACCCCACCTATTATTTTTTGCCTGCGGGGGAATTCTGGATTACCCCCCCATCATTATTGGAATAGCGATAAGTTTTCGCTGTGACATCCAGCCTGAGAAGCCCAAGAGAGCCCAACTCTTTATCTTTGGAGTCTTTACCAGGGACAGAAATGGAAAAGTCATGCAAGGTGACAATTCTAGGTAACGCAGAAACACCAGAAACGAAAGCCCCAAACGAGTGATAATCACCGATAGCCGTAATCTTAATCGGCAGTTCTGCGTAGAATTCTTGCTCTACTTCATCTTCCAGTTTTATCTCTTCGAACTCTAAGCCGCTACCCAGACCCGTATGCGTCACATCTTCAAGAAGACCAGGCACCTCTGTCTCCTTGGGCAATTGTTTTAGCAGCGCACCGAATGTCTGCTCCATTTCTGCAAGCTGCGAACGAAACTGGTCCAAATTATGAGCCTCGAATGCTTTTTTCTCATAACTCTTAAGCAGTGAGGTTTCTTCGGATCGATGCTGTTCTAAAAGCTGGTTCGCATCAGCGATGAAAAAGAAATACCCCAACCCCAGAACGACCAAAAGCACGATTACTGCCACACCAAATTTAACAGGTGCCGGCCAGCCTCCCACATTTTCAAAATCCAGGGAATTGAGTTGATCCAGCAACTCCCTCAGATCCATATCTTTCAGCTCAGAGGTTTTCATTGTTTTTCTTCCTCTTTGTTGCTGTTTGGAGAGTCCTGCAAGACAGTCAGGACAAAATTATTTGTCCCTGACTGGTTTTCTTGAGCCACTACACTTTGCAATGTTGCCTGCTTGAACCAGGCCGACTCATCAAAATTTCTCATCAACCGGGAAATCCGGTTATTACTTTCCGCCACCCCTTCGATCGTAAACACCCCATTTTTACGTTCGACTCGATTGTAATGGACGCCATCGGGCAGGGTTTTGACCAACTGATCAAAAACATAAACAATTGTAGGCCTGTTCCCTTGCAAACTCTGGATCACCTCCATTCGGGCTACCAGCTCCTCTCGCCGGGACTTCAGCTCTTTGATTTCGCTGATTTTCTCATCCAGCTCTGCTGATTTTGTCTGGATAAAACTATTGCGCGCGAGTTGATCTGAGATTTGCTGATCTACATAGCCTTTCCACAACCAAAAAATGAGTGCGCCTGCGATTGCAGCCAGCACCAGCAACATGATGAACTCTTGCTGCTGCTGTTTGCGGCGCTCTTCGCGCCAAGGCAACAGGTTAATTGTTGTTGTCATTGCTCAAAGCTCCTCAATGCCAAACCGCATGCGATCATCAATGCCGGCGCGTCATTGGCAATAGCAGAAGCCCCCACCTTGTTTGCCAGCGCCATATCATTAAACGGGTTGGCCACGGAACAGCTGGCGCCCACTCGCTCTTGAATCAAGTCTGCCAGGTCCTGGATTGACGCTGAGCCCCCGGCCAGCAGGATATAGTCCACCTCATTGAACTGGGTGGAGCCATAGAAAAATTGCAGGGACCGATTGACCTGCTGAACCACAGCATCCTTGAAGGGCTGCAGCACTTCCGCTTCATAATCATCCGGCAGCTCGCCGGTTTTTTTGGCAAGCCCGGCCTCTTCCATGGAAATACCGTAGCGGCGCTGAATTTCTTCGGTCAGCTGCTTGCCCCCGAACAGTTGCTCGCGGGTGTAGACGCTGCGACCCTGATGGAAAACGTTCAAGGTCGTCATGGTGGCACCGATATCGAAGACAGCGACGGTCTCCAGTTCCTCGGCGTTAGGCAGTCCCGGCAACACCAGCTGGAAAGCCCGCTCCATCGCGTAGGCTTCCACATCGACGGCCTTGGCCTGCAAACCGCCAATTTCCAGAGCATCGGTCCGCATTTCCACGTTTTCTGTCCTGGAGGCGGCAACGAGAACTTCCACACGCTCATCATTACCTTCAACAGGCCCCATGACCTGGAAGTCCATGCGGACCTCGTCCAGCGGGAAGGGAATATACTGGTCTGCTTCCACCTTCAGCTGGCTCTCCATCTCGTCTTCGCTGAGAGAGGCATCCATTTCAATCAGTTTGGTGATCACGGCAGAGCCGGACACTGCCACCGCCGCGGTTTTCACCCCGGGACGGGCGCGGCTGACCAGACGGGCAATCGCATCCCCGACGCCCTCCACGTCACTGATGTTTTTTTCGACAACCGCATTGGCAGGCAAGGGCTCAACCCCATAGCTCTCTACCTTGTAGCGGTTCCCCGATTTGGACAGCTCTAGCAGCTTCACCGCCGTGGAGCTGATGTCGATCCCCAGGAGTGTCTGGGCCTTTTTTCTGAGGAAAGGCAGCACTGTTGTCGTCCCGTCTGGTTATTATTAAAGTGTTTTTTCTTGATAAAGATACACTTACAGGTTTTTTATGTCGAATCACTTTAGGTCTAGTAATAGCAGAACAGATATTAGATCACAACAACCTTTCCACCATATAATGACCCACTTCACGGGCCCACTAGGCCTTTCTACCGATCCCAGCCAGTAGTTGCCGAAAACATGCGCTTACCCACCTGGACCCGATACCTGCTCCTTCTCCTGATTGCCGGCGCCGGTGGCGGGTTATCCATTCTGGCCGCCAGCTATCTGTATCTGGCTCCACAGCTCCCCCCAGCCAGCCAGATCCGCGAAGTGGAATACCAGATTCCACTGCGTATTTACAGCAACGATATAAAACTTATTGCTGAATACGGGGAAAAGCGCCGACAACCGGTATCCTTCGACGAATTGCCGGAAACCCTGGTCCAGGCGGTGCTGGCCGCAGAGGATGAACGCTTTTTCAGGCACAACGGGGTCGACCTGAAAGGCCTGGTGCGGGCCGCGGTGGAATTGGCACGCTATCGGGAAATCCGCTCCGGCGGCTCCACCATCACCATGCAGGTGGCGCGTAACTTCTTCCTCAGCCGTGACCAGCGCTTCCTGCGCAAATTCAACGAAATCGTGCTGGCCATCCAGATTGAGCGGGTCCTCAGCAAGGAAGAGATTCTCGAGCTGTACCTGAACAAGATCTATCTCGGCCACCGGGCCTATGGGGCAGAAGCCGCCGCCCAGGTGTACTACGGCAAATCCGTCGGCGAACTCAATATCGCCCAACAGGCCATGATTGCCGGCCTGCCAAAGGCTCCTTCCGCTTACAACCCGATCACCAACCCGGAGCGGGCCAGAATAAGACGTAACTGGATTCTGTTCCGTATGGAAGAAACCGGGGCGTTGACTCGCGAAGAACGCGAAATTGCCCAGTCCGAGCCCGTCAGTGCCCGCTTCCATGCCGCCCAGCCTGAAGTGGATGCTGCCTATGTGGGCGAAATGGTACGCCTGCAGGCCGCCAGGCTGGTGGAGCAGGACATTTTCACCGACGGCATTCGCATCATTACCACCATCGACAGCAAACGGCAGACCGCGGCTGTCCAGGCGCTGCGAGCCGGCCTTCACAGCTATGACGAGCGCCATGGTTATCGCGGGCCGCTGGCACAACGGGACGTGAGCGCAGCGCCGACACTGCCAGCCATCAGCGCTTCCGACAATGAGCAGCCCCCTGCGGAGGAGAGCGAACTGCCCGCACAGGCAGAAAAAGCGGAAATCGAGAAAACCATTACCGGACTGGACCCCAGCGTGGCCCACTGGGTTGCCATGATCCGCGACCAGCAACGTATCGGCCCGCTGCAACCGGTCATCGTTACCCGAGTGGGAGAAGAGGATGCCGACATCCTTTTCCGTGACGGCAAACGCGCCCGGCTTGTCTGGGAGGACATCCGCTGGGCTCGCCCGCAGCTCAACAACAAGTATGTGGGAGAAGAACCCAAGACCGCCGGCGATGTGCTAACCCGTGGCGATATTATTCGCGTTCGCCCCGTGGGCCCGGAGGAAAGCCGCCGCTGGCGCCTGGCCCAGCTCCCCGCTGCACAGTCGGCACTGGTCTCGCTGGACCCGTCCAATGGCGCTGTGGTCGCCATGCAGGGCGGCTACAGCTTTGCTGCCTCCAACTTCAACCGGGCGGTACAGAGCGAGCGGCAGGCCGGCTCCGTGTTCAAACCCTTTATCTATACCTCGGCCATGGAAAACGGCTTCACCCCCGCCTCCATCATCAACGATGCGCCGGTGGTGTTCGATGACGACAAACTGGAAACCGCCTGGCGTCCCACCGGAGCCAGCGGCAAGTTCTACGGCCCCACCCGCATGCGCGAAGCCCTGTATCGCTCGCTGAACCTGGTCTCCATTCGCATTCTGCGCCAGATCGGCATCAGCCAGGCCATGAACACCCTGAAACGCTTCGGCCTTCCTGCAGAAGGCTTCCAGCGCGACCTGTCCCTGGCACTGGGCAGTGCCAGCGTCACCCCGATGGATATCGCCACTGCCTACAGCGTTTTTGCCAACGGTGGTTACCGGGTCACCCCCTGGGCCATTCAACGTATCGAGAACGCCGATGGCGACATCCTCTGGCAGGCACCGGAAGTGATACTCTGCGAACCTCCCTGCCTGCCCCCCCTGGCGCTGACAGACGACAATATCGAACCTGCCTCCCCGGAGGACTCCAGCCCGGACAGCGAGGACAGCACCGACGAGCCAGTGGTGACAACACAGCCTGACCCGGTCATGGCCCCCCGGGTACTGGATCCCCGTATTGCCTGGTTAATGGACTCCATGCTGCAGGACGTCATCCGCGCAGGGACCGGCAGCAAGGCAAGGGCTCTGGGCCGCGATGACCTGGCCGGCAAGACCGGCACCACCAACGACCAGGTGGACGCCTGGTTCTCCGGTTATTCCCCGGATCTGGTCGCCACCGTCTGGGTCGGTTTCGACAACCCGGCCAATCTGGGTTGGGGCGAATATGGCGGCAAGGCAGCCCTGCCAATCTGGATCGACTACATGGGCCCGGCACTGGAAGGCATTCCTGAACGGCAACTGGAGCAGCCCTCCGGCATCGCCACCGTACGCATCGACCCGGACAGTGGTCTGCTGGCGCGCCCGGACAACCCCAATGCCATCCGCGAATACTTTATTGAGGATCAGGTGCCCGAGCTGGAGCCCCAGCGCGGCCCGGGTGGTGGCACCAGTGCCCCCGAGCAAATTTTCTGAACGGCCCGCGATAGCGCCGGGCATTGCCTGGCGCCTGACCAGCCATAAAAAAACCGCCTTCCGGCGGTTTTTTTATGGCTGACTGCTTCTCCTACAACTCGGGAAAAATCTCATCCAGCGAGTTCAATGGATAGTGGGAAGGGTACCCCTTGCGAGCCACACCACAATCCACTGCCGCACGGGCGACTGCGGAGGATACCCGCCCCAGAAGACGCGGGTCATTGGGTTTGGGAATAATGTAGTCGGCACCGAAGGTCAGCGGCTCCCCACCATAGGCATCCAGCACTTCTTGAGGCGGCGCCTCTCGCACCAGCTCGGCAATGGCATGCACTGCGGCGATCTTCATTTCCTCGGTGATCGAGGTGGAACGCACATCCAGCGCCCCCCGGAACATGTACGGGAAACACAGCACATTGTTCACCTGGTTGGGGAAATCAGAACGCCCGGTAGCTACAATCGCATCCGGGCGAGCCGCCTTGGCCACCTCCGGACGGATCTCCGGATCCGGGTTGGCCAGCGCAAAGATGATCGGCTTGGGCGCCATCTTCTTGACCATTTCCGGTGTCAGCATGTCCGGTCCGGACACACCGATAAACACATCCGCATCTTCCACCGCATCGTTGAGAGTGCGTTTGTCAGTATCGTTGGCCAGTGCCGCCTTGTACTGGTTGAGATCATCGCGACGACTGTGAATCACGCCCTTGCGATCCAGCACCAGGATATTTTCCTTGCGCGCGCCCATCTCGATCAGCAGCCGCACCGATGCCACGCCTGCGGCACCGGCACCCACACAGACCACCTTGATGTCTTCGATATGCTTTTTCTGAATTTCCAGCGCATTGATCAGACCCGCACCCACCACAATGGCGGTACCGTGCTGATCATCGTGGAACACCGGCACATCGCACTGTTCTTTGAGGATGCGTTCGATCTCGAAACACTCCGGCGCCCGGATATCTTCCAGGTTAATGCCGCCAAAGGTGCGATGGATGCGCACCACCGTGTCGATAAAGGCCTGGGAGTCTTCCGCGTCCACTTCGATATCAAACACATCGATACCGGCAAACAGCTTGAACAGAATCCCCTTGCCTTCCATCACCGGCTTGGACGCCAGGGCACCCAGGTTGCCAAGACCGAGAATGGCCGTGCCATCACTGATCACAGCTACCAGATTGCCCTTGGCAGTAAAACGGTAGGCCAGCTCCGGCTCGCGGGCGATCTCACGCACCGGCTCCGCCACGCCCGGACTGTAGGCCAGGCTCAGGTCACGGCTGGTTGCCGCCGGCTTGGTCACCTCAACGCTGATTTTCCCTGGCCGCGGTTTGGCGTGGTATTCCAGGGCCGCCGTTCTCAAATCCTCAGACATGCTGGTCTCCGCTGGTCCCTAAGTCGGGCTAAACTGTCAGGCTAAACACTGTGTACGCAAGGTCTTAAAGCAAAAAGCACCCCGCAGGGTGCTTTTCAAAGGCTACATAAACTGCGGTGAAGACGCCGTTCAGTCCTTCTTGCTGCGCATCATGCCGAAACGCTGCTTGAACTTGTCGATCTGACCACCGCTGTCGGCCTGCTTCTGCTTGCCAGTATAGAAAGGATGGCAAGAAGAACAAACGTCCAAAGCCATGTCACCACCACGGGTGGAACGGCTTTCGATAACATTACCGCAGCTACAGGTATAGGTCGCTGCCTGGTATTCGGGATGAATCTCTGGTTTCATTGCTGAGCTCCAATCTGTGTCGCTACCTGCCTCTACGACAGGCACCACACGGCTTGCGTCTGGGAAAAAGAAGGCGAATCATAACAGCTTGGCCCCAATCCGCAAGCGCTGAGCGCGTCTCAGACGCTTCAGGCTTCAGGAAATCCCGTGTCAGCCAAGAAAACCCTGCAAATTGCCCTGCCGGTGCCGTTACCGGGCTGCTTCGACTATCTGTACCCGGGAACCACTCCGCCAGCGCGTGGCTCACGGGTGCAGGTCCCTTTCGGTCGACGCACCCTGGTGGGCCTGGTTCACGGCCACGGTCTCAGCGATCACCCGAAACTGAAAGCCATCCAGCGGATACTGGACGACACCCCGGTCCTGCCGGAGGAACTCTACCGGCTATGCGAACGGGCGGCCCGCTACTACCACCACCCACTGGGCGAAGTGCTCAGCTATGCCCTGCCGGCCCTGCTGCGCCAGGGCAACGATGCCGAGGCCAGCCAGGAAAAACGCTGGCAAATTACCGAACGCGGGCAGCATGTCAGTGACGACCAGCTCAGCCGCGCCCCGCGACAGCGCCAGGCCCTGCACACCCTGCGCGACCACCCCAAAGGCCTGAGCAGCGCCATGCTGGCGGCCCTGGATGTACCCGCCGCCGCCCTGGCCAGTCTGCGTGACAAGGGCTGGGCGGAACAGGTAACACAGGAGGACAGTGCGCCCCCCAGGGACATTCTTGCCCAGGCGCCACTGGCCGCCAACGCGGAGCAGCGCAAGGCGATCCGCGCTCTGGAGGAGGCCCGGGGCTTCTCCCCCTTCCTCCTTGATGGCGTTACCGGCAGCGGCAAGACCGAAGTCTACCTGCAGGCCATGACTGCGCATCTGGCCGCCGGCAAACAGGTACTGGTGCTGATTCCGGAAATCGGCCTGACGCCCCAGACCGTACAGCGTTTCCGCCAGCGCTTCGCCGTGCCGGTGGCGACCCTGCACTCCGGGCTCACCGACCGGGAACGTCTGGACAACTGGCTGGCCGCCCGTGACGGCAAGGCACGCATCATCATCGGCACCCGCTCCGCCATCTTTACACCGCTGGCCGCCCCGGGGCTGATCATCGTCGACGAAGCCCACGACGCCTCCCTGAAACAGCAGGACGGCTTTCGCTTTCACGCCCGCGACCTGGCCACCTGGCGGGCCCAGCAACTGGATATTCCCGTGGTGCTGGGCAGTGCCACCCCGGCCCTGGAAACCCTGCAACTGGCCCGGGATGAACGCTTCCAGTGGCTGAAACTGTCCCATCGCGCCACGGACCAGGGGCGCCCGCCCATCGAAATCCTCGACGGCACCCTGGCCGCCCCCGGCCAGCCACTGCTCCCCCAGTCCCTGCAAGCGATCAAGCACTGCGTGGAGCAGGGCAACCAGGCGCTGGTCTTTATCAACCGGCGCGGTTACGCCCCCATGATTCTCTGTCAGGATTGCGGCTGGCAGGCGGATTGCCGCCGCTGCGACAGCACACTGACCTGGCATCGCAGCGAGGGCAGCCTGCGTTGCCATCACTGTGGCTACCAGCAACGGGTCCCCCCGCGCTGTCCGGAATGCGGCTCCAGCGCCATCCACGAAGCCGGTTGCGGCACAGAAAAAATCACTGAACTACTGGAGCAGTCACAACAGGCCCCGGTGATTCGCATCGACCGGGACGCCACCCGTCGCAAGGGCAGCCTGGACGCCCACCTTGCCACCATCCAGCAGGGCAAACCGGCGGTTATGGTGGGGACCCAGATGCTGGCCAAGGGTCACCACTTTCCGAATCTCACCCTGGTGGTCATTCTTGAAATGGATGCAGGGTTCCTCAGCGCTGACTTTCGCGGTCCGGAACAGGCCGCGCAATTGATGCTGCAGGTGGCCGGACGAAGCGGCCGGGAAGGCAAAGGCCGGGTTTTATTGCAAACCCGCCACCCGGATCATCCGCTCCTGCAACTGGCTGCCAGCGGCGACTATGCGGCCCTGGCCAGTGCCCTGCTGGAAGAGCGGAAGATGGCCGGCCTGCCCCCCTTTGGCCACCTGGCCCTGTTCCGTTGCGAAGCCATGAGCATGGGCAAGGCCATGGAATTTCTGCAACAGCTGGCCGGTATACCGCTACCCCCGGACGTCCATCTGCTGGGGCCGGTACCGGCGCCCATGGAAAGGCGCGCCGGGCGCTATCGCACCCAGATGTTGCTGCAGTGTGCTCAGCGCGCCCCCCTGCATCAGGCCATCAGTGTGCTGCTGGAACAGGCGCGCACCCTGCCCGCCGGCCGCCAGTGTCGCTGGCATCTGGATGTGGATCCGATCGATATGCTGTAAGACGGCGCCGGACCTGACGTCCGGCGCATGCGCCAGCGGGCCTTTTCCCGTACAATCGCCGCCCACCAGAACGGCCCCGATGCCCTCCACCAAAGAATGTCATGAAAGAACGCCTGATAACCCTGATCGACAACGCCCTGGACACCCTGATAGCCGAAGGGACTCTGCCCGCCGAGGCCAAACGCCCGGCGCAGATCGACCGTACCAAGGACAAGAGCCACGGCGACTTCGCCACCAATATCGCCCTGATGCTGGCTAAACCCGCCGGCATGAAGCCTCGCGATCTGGCGGAAAAACTGATCGCGGCCCTGCCTGCCGACAACGCCGTGGCCAAGGTGGAAATCGCCGGACCCGGCTTCATCAACTTCTTCCAGGCCGATGACTGGCTTACCGGCCTGCTGGATCAGGCCCTGGCCGACGAGCATCTGGGCGTGGCCCGTCCGGCGCAGGCACAGACCGTGGTGGTGGACTATTCCTCCCCCAACCTGGCCAAGGAAATGCACGTGGGGCACCTGCGCTCCTCCATCATCGGCGATGCCGTGGTGCGCACCCTGGAATTCCTTGGCCACAAGGTGGTTCGCCAGAACCATGTGGGCGACTGGGGCACCCAGTTCGGCATGCTGCTGGCCTACCTGGAAGAACAGAAAAGCGAAGAAAGCGACACCGAGCTGTCCCGTGAGCTGGGCGACCTGGAAGGCTTCTACCGCGCCGCCAAGCAACGTTTTGACGAATCCGACGCCTTTGCCACCCGAGCTCGAAGCCTGGTGGTAAAACTGCAGGCTGGCGACGAAGACTGCCTGGCCCTGTGGCGGGAATTCAACAGCGTGTCCCTGAGCCACTGCCAGGCCGTCTATGACCGCCTGGGCGTCAGCCTCACCCCGGCGGACGTGCGCGGCGAGAGCGCCTACAACGATGACCTGGCCCAGGTGGTCAGTGACCTGGACGCCAAAGGCCTGCTCAGCGAAGATCAGGGTGCCCAGTGCGTGTTCATGGACGAATTCAAGAACAAGGAAGGCGCCCCGCTCCCGGTGATCGTGAAAAAAGCCGACGGCGGTTATCTCTACGCCACCACCGACCTGGCTGCCCTGCGCTACCGGGCCGGCACCCTGCATGCCGACCGCATGCTCTACTTCGTGGACCAGCGCCAGGCCCTGCATTTCCAGCAGATATTCAGCCTGGCCAAACGGGCCGGCTTTGTCCCGGAAAACACCGAGCTGGAACACATGGGCTTCGGCACCATGAACGGCCCGGACGGTCGCCCGTTCAAGACCCGCGACGGCGGCACCGTCAAACTGATCGACCTGCTTGATGAAGCCGAACAGCGGGCCTACGCCCTGGTCCGCGACAAGAACCCGGAACTGGACGACCAGGCCCTGCGCACCATTGCCCATGCCGTTGGCATTGGCGCGGTGAAATACGCGGATCTGTCCAAGAACCGCAGCAGCGACTACATTTTCAATTTCGAGCAGATGCTCAGTTTCGAAGGCAACACCGCCCCCTATCTGCTCTATGCCTACACCCGGGTGGCCAGCGTATTCCGCAAGGCGGGCCTGGACATGGGAGACGTCAACGGCGACTTCCTGCTTCAGGAAGAGGCGGAACAGGCCCTAGCCGCCCGTCTGGTGCAATTCGGGGAAGTGCTGGAAAGCGTGGCCGAAAAGGGTCTGCCCCACCTGCTGTGCACCTATCTGTATGACGTGGCCGGTCTGTTTTCCACATTTTACGAGCATTGCCCGATCCTCTCCGGCGACAATGAGGCCCTGAAGCAGAGCCGCCTGAAACTGGCCGCCCTCACAGCCCGCACCCTGAAACAGGGCATGGAACTGCTGGGCCTGAGCCCGCTCGAACGGATGTAGCCGAGAACCACAGGACACCCCATGGCAAAGAACACCAACAAACGAGGGGCCAGCCGCGGCCCGGTACGCAAGAAGACCCATCGCCAGGTCCCGGGCTGGGTGTGGCTGTTCACGGGTCTGATGGTCGGTCTGTTCGTGGCCTTCCTGTTTCACCTGGGCAAGACCCAGATGGAGCAAGGCGGCAACGGCAA